>NZ_BAAILN010000084.1:87186-95160 GCF_054589155.1 Burkholderia sp. 3C | reverse complement strand
CCGGCCGCGCCTGTCGGTGCTGCGTGCGGTGACTGGAGCGGCAGGGGCGCTGGAGGCGCGCTACTGGCGCGACGGCGCACGCCTCGACCCGGCCGTGGCCCCGGCCGCGCCGTGGCGCGCCGGTGGCGTTTACCTGGTGACGGGCGGCACCGGCGGCCTCGGCCGCCATCTGGCCGAAGCGATCGTGCACGGCGCGCAGGGCGCGACGGTCGTGCTGGCCTCGCGTTCGGGGCAGGCCGGGCGTCATGCCGAGGCATTGGCTCGACTCGATGCGCAGGCGCGCGACCGAGGCGGCCGCGTGATCTGCGAGGCTGCCGATGTCGGCGATGCGCACGCGGCCCTGCAACTGGTGGACGGCGTTCGGCGGCGCTTCGGCCGCCTCGACGGCGTGGTGCATGCGGCGGGCCGTCTCGACGATGGCGCGTTGCTGCAGAAAGTGCCGGCCCGCGTGGCCGGCGTGCTGGCGCCCAAGGTGGCCGGCGTCCTCAATCTCGATCGCGCGCTCGGTGCCGCGCCGCTCGACTTTTTCGTGCTGTTCGCCTCGATCGCGGGTGCGCTCGGCAATCCCGGTCAGGCCGACTACGCCGCCGCCAACGCGTTCCTCGACGATTTCGCCGCCGTGCGCGAGGCCCGGCGGCATGCCGGCCGGTGTCACGGCCGCACGGTCGCGATCGACTGGCCGCTCTGGCAGGACGGCGGCATGCAGCTCGACGCCGCGACGCTGACGCTGATGAAGAAGACCGCCGGGCTGGTGCCGCTCTCGACCCGCACCGGCTTGGCCGCGCTGGCGGCGATCGTGGCCGGCGATGCGCCGCAGGTGCTGGTGCTGACCGGCGATCCGGCGCGCTTGCGCGAGCGGATTCTGGCCGCGCCGGCGTTGCCGCGTTTTGCGTCGGCGTCCGTATCCGTATCCGGATCAGCGTCTGTTCCTGCATCCGCATCCGCGCCTGTATCTACGTCTGCATCCGGCACAGCCGCGCAGGCGCACGGCACGTCGGCCGCCGCAATCGACACCGGCGAGTTGCGCCAAAGCGTGCTGGCCGCGCTGATGCGCGCGGTGGCGCAGCAACTGAAGGTGCCGCTCGAGGATCTGTCCACCGACACGGAACTGAGCGAATACGGTTTCGATTCGATCAGCTTCACGCAATTCGCCAACGCCCTGAACGAGCGTTTCGATCTCGACGCCACGCCGACACTGTTTTTCGAATATCCGACGCTCGACGAACTCGCCAGCTATTGCGTGAGCGAGCACGGCGCGGCGATGGCGGAGCGGCTGGGGGTGGCCCCGACCGTGCCGGTGGCGTCGCCGGTTGAACCGGATGCCGCGCCCGCGCCCGTGGCGGTGGCGATAGCAGCGGCGGAATCCGCCGCGCCGCTTGCCGCACCCGCCTCCGTGCGTGAGCACGCCGCAGCGCCCGCGCCGCGCGGTCGCGACCACGCGCCCGCCCAGGACGATGCGGTGGCCGTGATCGGCATGAGCGGCATCCTGCCCGGCGCACCGGACCTCGATGCGTTCTGGGACAACCTGCTCAATGGCCGCGACAGCATCGGCGAGATTCCCGCCGAGCGCTGGGACTGGCGCGACTATTGGGGCGACGCCGCCACCGAGCCGGGCCGCACCCGGGTGAAGTGGGGCGGCTTCATCGAAGGCGCGGGCGATTTCGACCCGGCCTTCTTCGGCATCTCGATCCCGGAAGCCCGCATGATGGACCCGCAGCAGCGCATCCTGCTGCTGCAGGCCTGGCGAGCCATCGAGGACGCGGGCTATGCGCCGGGCAGCGTGGCCGGCAGCCGGCTCGGCGTGTTCGTCGGCACGGCCGACACCGGCTATGGCCGCCTGGTCGCGCAGTCGGGCACGACGCTCGAAGGCTATTCGATGACCGGGCTGGCGCCGTCGCTCGGGCCGAACCGGATCAGTTTCTTTCTCGACGTGCACGGCCCGAGCCTGGCCGTGGAGACGGCCTGCTCCAGCTCGCTGGTGGCGATCCATCGCGCGCTCGAATCGATGCGGCGCGGCGATTGCGATACGGCGCTGGCCGGCGGCATCAACCTGCTGCTGCATGCCGATTCCTTCGTCGGGTTCAGCCGCGCCGGCATGCTCGCGCCGGACGGGCGCAGCAAGACCTTCTCGGCGCAGGCCAACGGCTATGCCCGAGGCGAAGGGGCCGGCCTGATCTTCCTGAAGAGGCTCGCCGACGCCGAGCGCGACGGCGATCGCATCCTCGCGGTGATCCGCGCCAGCGCCGAGAACCACGGCGGTCACGCCAGCTCGCTCACGGCGCCCAACCCGAAGGCGCAGGCGGCGCTGTTGCGGACTGTTTACGGCCGCGCCGGTTTCGATCCGCGCACCGTCGGCTATATCGAGGCGCATGGCACGGGCACCGCGCTCGGCGATCCGATCGAGGTCGAGGCGCTGACCGCCGCGTTCGCCGCGCTGTCGCGCGAGGCGCAGGCCGAATACGGCGAACTGCCGGCGATGCCTTGCGGCCTCGGCTCGGTGAAATCGAACATCGGTCACCTCGAACTCGCGGCCGGCATCGCCGGCGTGCTGAAGGTGCTGTTGCAGTTCCGGCACGGCACGCTGGTCAAGAGCCTGCATTGCGACGAGTTGAACCCGTATCTGAAGCTCGGCGGCAGCCGCTTCGAGGTGGTGCGCGACACGCGCGCCTGGGCGCGTCCGCTCGATGCGCAGGGCCGCGAGTTGCCGCGCCGCGCGGGCGTGAGCAGCTTCGGCTTCGGCGGCAGCAATGCCCACGTGGTGCTCGAGGAGTACGTCGCGCCGCCGGCGGTGCAGCAAGCTGCGCCGCGCACCGGCCGACCCGCGCTGATCGTGCTGTCGGCGGCCAGCGCCGAGACGCTCGTCAAGGTGGCCGCGCAACTGCGCGACTGGCTGGCGCAGCGCGATCGGCCCGCGCATCCGGCCCACGGCGCGTCGCTGGACGACATCGCCTACACGCTGCAGGTCGGGCGTTCGCCGATGGAGCACCGGCTCGCGTTCGCGGCGGCGTCGCTCGATGAGCTGGCGCGGCGGCTCGACGCCTTCTGCGCCGGCCGCGACGAGGATGGCCTGCATGTGGCGCGCGTCAAGCCGCATCGCGACACGCTCGCGATCCTCGATGCGGACGACGAGGTGCGTCGTTCGCTGGCATCGCTGGCCGTGCGCGGCAAGCATGACAGCCTGCTGAAGATGTGGGCGCGCGGCTTGCCGGTGGCCTGGCGCGAACTGCACGAAGGGCCTGCACCGCGTCGTATCGCCTTGCCGGGTTATCCGTTCAATCTGGCGCGGTATTGGGTGACGGCCGCACCGTCCGGTGCGGGGGCGCACGAGCTTGCCTCGGTGGCGGCCGACGTGCCGCGCACGACGCCAGGACAGCTTTCGCTGGACGAGGAGGTCAGCGCCGCGCCGCGCCACCGCTACACGATGCGGCTTGATGGTCGGGCGTTTTTCCTGCGCGATCACCAGGTGCAGGGCCGAGGCGTGTTGCCGGGCATGGCGCATCTCGAGTTCGTGCGCGAAGCCCATGCGCGCGTGACCGGCTGCGCGCCCGGCGCCGAACTCACGCAGCACACCTGGCTGCGGCCGGCGGTGCAGGCGTCGTCATCGATGCTGTTGACGCTGACGCTGGAGCGAGCCGCCGATGGTTCGTATGCCTACGAGATTGCCGATGGCGCGGACGCAGGCGCAAGCGCGCAGATTTTCAGCACCGGCCGCATTGCGGCGCTGCGTGACGAAGTGGCGCGTGCGCCGGTACACGATCTGTCGAAGCTGCGCGCGCTGACGCCCGAGACGCTCGATGTCGAGGCCTGCTACCGGCGGTTTGCGGAGCTGGGCCTGGCCTACGGCCCGGCGCATCGCACGCTGCGGGCGCTGCATGCGGGCGACGGCCTAGTGCTGGCGCGACTCGAATGGCCGGCGGAGCTCGAGGCCGACGCGCGGCAGGATGGCTGGCCCGGCGGCTTCGTGCTGCATCCGGCGCTGGCCGACGGGGCGTTGCAGGCGATGCTCGGCCTCGATCGGCACGGTGCGGCGGTGCTGGCGCTGCCGTACGCGCTGAAGACGCTGACGATCCATGCGCCGTGCGAACCGCGCATGTGGGCCGTGGTGCGGCGCGATGCCGACACGCAAGCGCACGATATCGATCTGTGCGACGAGCAGGGGCGCGTGCTGGCACGCATGCAGGGGCTCGCTACGCGCGCGCCGCGCGGCACCGAGCCGCCTGCGGACCGCTCGCACGATAGCCGTTCGTCGGAACGGCCTGCCGGCGCCGATCCGGCGCTTCGGTCGACTGGCCCGCGCACGCTCGACGCCCTGGTGGGCATCGCGGCGCGTGTGCTCGAAGTCGACGCCACGACGCTGGAAACCGATGTCGAGCTGGGCGAGTACGGGTTCGATTCGATCTCGATGACGAGCTTCGCGTCGGCGGTCAACCAAGCGCTCGATCTCGCGCTGACGCCGGCCGATTTCTTCGAATTCGCGACGCTGGAGAAGCTCGCGCGTCATATCGGCGAACGGGCCGTGGCTGTGTCGGCAGCGAGTGCCGTGCAGGCATCGAGCACCGTGGCGGCATTGAGCGCAGCACCGGCATCGAGCACCGCACCGGCATCGAGCGCAGCGCCGGCATTGAGCACCGCGTCGGCATCAAGCGCCGCACCGGCATCAAGCGCCGCGCCGGCATCAGGCATCGCGCCAGCATCAAGCACCGCGCCGGCATTGAGCGCCGCGCCAGCATCGAACACCGCGCCATCAATGGCAGCTTCGGCCGCGCGCGCAAGCACGGCCAGCGTGAGCGCGCCGCCCGAACCTTGGCCCGCCTCGGACGCCGCCGCCGCTATCGCCGCGCCGGCCGCCGACGCGCGTTCGCGCGCCGACACGCCTGCCGCGCCCGAGCCGATCGCGATCGTCGGCCTCAGTTGCCGCTTCCCGCAAGCGGCCGACGCCGACGCATTCTGGCAAAACCTGCTCGACGGCCGCGACTGCATCGACGAGATTCCGGCCGACCGCTGGAACTGGCGCGAGCTGGACGGCGATCCGAAGCGCGAGCCGAACCGCACCAACATCCGCTGGGGCGGTTTCATCAACGGCCTGTTCGAATTCGATCCGCTGTTCTTCGGCATCTCGCCGCTGGAGGCGCAAGGGCTCGATCCGCAGCAGCGCTTGCTGCTGCAACACGTCTGGCAGGCGCTGGAGGATTCGGGACACGCGCCGCGCGAGTTCGCCGGCCGTTCGGTCGGCTTGTTCGTCGCGACCTCGGCCAGCGGGTATCGCGAAGCCGCCGGCGAGCAGGGCGCCAACAGCTACACCGCCACCGGCTCGGTGCCCTCGGTCGGACCCAACCGCGTCAGCTATCTGCTCGACTGGCACGGCCCGAGCGAGCCGGTCGAAACCGCCTGCTCCAGTTCGCTGGTGGCGATTCATCGCGCGTTGCAGGCGATGCGCGCGGGCGATTGCGAAATGGCGGTGGTGGGCGGCGTCAACACCATCGTCACGCCCGATGCGCACGTGAACTTCGCCAAGGCCGGCATGCTGTCGCCGGATGGCCGCTGCAAGACCTTCTCCGCCGACGCGAACGGCTATGTGCGCGGCGAGGGCGTGGCGGTGCTGGTGCTGCGCCGCCTGGCCGACGCCGAACGCGACGGCGACGCGATCTACGGCGTGATTCGCGGCAGCGCGATCAATCACGGCGGTCGCGCCAACTCGCTGACCGCGCCCAATACGGCGGCGCAGACCGAATTGCTGCGGCGTGCCTACCACGCGGCCGGCGTCGATCCCGCCACGGTCGGCTATATCGAAACGCACGGCACCGGCACGGCGCTCGGCGATCCGGTCGAGATCAATGCGCTGAAGGCGGCCTTCCGCGACATGCCGCCGACGGCCGAGCCCCACTGCGGGCTCGGCGCGGTGAAGTCGAACATCGGGCATCTGGAACTGGCGGCCGGGATGGCCGGCATCGTCAAGGTGCTGCTGCAGATGCGGCATCGGACGCTGGTGGCCAGCCTGCACAGCACGCCGCAGAACCCGTATGTCGAACTCGACGGCAGCCCGTTCTACATCGTGCGGGAAAACCGGCGCTGGCCGGCGCCGCTCGACCGGTCGGGGCAGGCGCTGCCGCGCCGCGCCGGCGTCAGCAGCTTCGGCTTTGGCGGCGTGAACGCGCATGTGATCGTCGAGGAACCTGCCGCGCGCGCACCGCGCGCCGCCGCCGATCTGCCCGCCGGGCCGCTGCTGGTGGTGCTGTCGGCGCGCGATCCGCAGCGCTTGCGCGAGCAGGCCTCGCGTCTGGTGGAGGCGATCGCGCAGGGCCGTGTGCAGCCCGCCGAACTGGGCGATCTCGCCTATACGCTGGCCGTGGGCCGCGAGCCGATGCGCTGCCGGCTCGCGCTCGAAGTGGAATCGCTCGATGCCTTGCGCCTGCACTTGCTTGATTTTCTCGACGGGCGCGGCGAGCACGTCGAAACCGGCGAACTGGCGCCGGGGCGGTCGGCCGGACGCGCAACTGATTCGGCACTGGCCGATTCCACGGCTTCCGCCGCGCAACGCTGGGTCCGAGGGCTCGCCGATGCGGCGGACTTGCTGCCGCGCGGCCCGTGGCGGCGGATGCATCTGCCGACCTACGCGTTCGCTCGCGATGTCTATCGTCACGCATTGTCTGCGGCGTCGAGCGCCGCGATGCCCTCGGCTCGCCCGTTCGATCCGGCGCGCATCGCGCTGGACCCGGCGGGGTTCTATCTGCGCGATCACCGCGTGAACGGCCAGCGTGTGCTGCCGGGCGCGATGACGCTCGAACTGGCGCGGGCCGCCTACGCCTCGCGCCAGCCGCAGGCGGCGGTGGCATGCTCGCTGCATGGCGTGGTGTGGTCGCGGGCGCTGGTGGCCGGCGAGCAGCCGGTGCTGGCGCGGGTCGCGTTCGACGGCCCGGGGCCGGCCGATCGCGCCGGGCAGCGCGACCGGTTCCGCCTGTTCAGCCGTACCGGCGCGGGCGACGAGGTGGCGCATGCGCAGGGCGAAGTCGGCCCGTATCTCGATGCCGCGCCGGCGCCGCTCGCGCTTGATGCGTTGCGCACGCGTTGCCGTGACGCGCTCGACGTGGCGACGCTGTATCGCGAGTTCGCGGCGCTGGGCCTCGAATACGGCCCGGCATTCCGGGCCATCGACGGGATCTGGCGTGGCCAGGGTGAAGTGCTGGCGCGGCTGGTGCTGCCCGCCGAGGCCGAAGCGGGTGGCTACGTGCTGCATCCGAGCCTGCTCGACGCCGCGTTGCAGGCGTGTATCGGCCTGCCCGCGCCGGCCGGACGCGGCGCCGCGATGCTGCCGTTCGCGCTCGAACGACTCGATGTGATCGCGTCGACCCGTTCGCGGATGTGGGTGCATGTGCGCGAACTGCCCGGCTCGGGGGCGGTGCGCAAGATGGATATCGATCTGGCCGACGAGGCGGGCGTCGTCTGCGTGCGTCTGCATGCCTTCTCGGTGCGCTCGATCGAGCGGCCGCCGTCTGGGCAAGCTGCGGGCCATCAAGGCGAATCGCGAGCCGCCGCCCCGGTGGCGGCCGGCGCCGACGCAACGGATGCGGCGGCGCTGCGCGCGGTGGCGAGCGCCTATCTGGCGCGGTGTGTGGTGGAGGAAACCGGCATCGCCGCGCACCTGGTGCATGCCGACGAGCCGCTCGAAGCCTACGGTATCGATTCGTTGATGATCACGCGGCTGACCGATCGCCTCGAAGCGGATTTCGGCACGCTGTCCAAGACGCTGTTCTTCGAATACCGGACGCTGGGCGAACTGGCCGGCCATTTCGCGACCCGCCATGCCGGGCGCGTGGCGGCCATGTTGTCGCCGGGCCTGACGATGCCGGGCGGGGCGGGCGGTGCATCGTCGAGCCGGTCGCCGTCGGAGTCGGCCTCGGCCGTGCTGCCGCCGGGCCTGCCGATGGCGAGCACGGCGGGCGGGGTGACGTCGAGCCAGCCGCCGTCGGCACCGGC
>NZ_BAAILN010000084.1:84279-87107 GCF_054589155.1 Burkholderia sp. 3C | reverse complement strand
GCGGGCGGGGTGACGTCGAGCCAGCCGCCGTCGGAGTCGGCCTCGGCCGTGCCGCCGCCGGGCCTGCCGGTGCCGCAAGATGCGGGCGGGGTGACGTTGAGCCAGCCGCCGTCGGAGTCGGCCTCGGCCGTGCCGCCGCCAGGCCTGCCGATGCCGCAAGAGGCGAGCGGGACATCGTCGAGCCTGCCGCCGTCGGCACCGACCCCGGCTACGCTCCAATCGGGCGCGGAACATATCGACCCGGCGCAGCCGATTGCGATCGTGGGCCTGGCCGGGCGTTACCCCGGCGCGAGTTCGATCGACGCGTTCTGGCAAAACCTGGCCGCCGGCCGCGACGGCATCGGCGAAGTGCCGGTGCAGCGCTGGGACCACAGCCGTTTCTACGATCCGCGCGCGGGCGTGGCCGGCAAGACCAACAGCAAGTGGGGCGGATTCCTCGACGACGTCGATGGCTTCGACCCGCTGTTCTTCAATATCGCGCCGAGCGAGGCGGCCTACATGGACCCGCAGGAGCGTCTGTTCCTGCAATGCGCGTGGGAGACGCTGGAAGACGCCGGCTATACGCGGGCCGCGCTGGCATCGGGCGCGGCCGGCCTGGGCGGCGGCAACGTCGGGGTGTTCGTCGGCGTGATGTACGAGGAGTACCAGCTTTACGGCGCGGAATCGACCGGGGCCGGGCGTCCGGCCGCGCTGGGCGGCAGCGCCGCATCGATCGCGAACCGGGTGTCGTACTTCTGCAATTTCCATGGCCCGAGCCTGGCGGTGGACAGCATGTGTTCCTCGTCGCTGAGCGCGATTCACCTCGCCTGCGACAGCCTGCGTTCCGGTTCGTGCGACGCGGCCCTGGCGGGCGGCGTGAACCTGACGCTGCATCCGAACAAATATCTGCTGCTGTCGCAGGGCCGCTTCATGTCGAGCACGGGGCGATGCGCGAGCTTCGGCGAGGGCGGCGACGGCTATGTGCCGGGCGAGGGCGTGGGCGCGGTGCTGCTCAAGACGCTCGACCGGGCCGTGGCCGACGGCGACCAGATCTACGGCGTGATTCGCGCGAGCGCGCTCAATCATGGCGGCAAGACGCATGGCTACACGGTGCCGAACCCGCATGCGCAGACGGCCGTGATCGCGCGCGCACTGGCGCGGGCCGGCGTGGATGCCGGCGACATCGGCTATATCGAGGCGCATGGCACGGGCACCTCGCTTGGCGATCCGATCGAAATCGCCGCGCTGGGCCGCGTGTTCGACCCGGCCGGCGTGGCGCGCGGCGCCTGCGCGATCGGCTCGGTCAAATCCAACATCGGGCATGCCGAAAGCGCGGCCGGGATCGCCGGCCTGACCAAGGTGCTGCTGCAGATCCGGCACGGGCAGCTCGCGCCGTCGCTCCATTCGAGCACGCTGAATCCGGCCATCGATTTTGCGGCCTCGCCGTTCCGCGTGCAGCGCCGGCTCGAAGCCTGGCCGCGACGCCGCGTCGAGACCGCCGACGGCGTGCGCGAACAGCCCCGGCTTGCCGGGCTGTCCTCGTTCGGCGCGGGCGGCGCGAATGCGCACATGATCATCGAGGAATTCATACCGGCGGCGCGGCCCGAGGGCGCGACGTGGCGGATCGACGCCGACGCGCCGGCCATCTTTCCGTTCTCGGCGCGCAGCCGGGAGCGTTTGAGCGAAGTCGTCGAGCGCTTCGTCGCGTTGCTCGACAGTTGCGACGACGCGGATCTGCCGGCGCTGGCCCACGGCCTGCAGGCGGGCCGCGAGGCATTCGAGCTGCGGCTTGCCGTGGTGGCGGGCACGCTCGCCGAACTGCGCGCCAAGCTTCGGGCTGTGCTGGCCGCGGGCGGCGAGGCGATCGTCGCGTACGGCCGGCAGCAGCGTGTGGGCGAGGCCGACGTCGATCGACTGATCGCAAACGGCGATCTCGATGCGTTGGCCGAGCATTGGGCGAGACACGGCGCGCTCGACTGGTCGCGCCTGCGCGGCGCGGCCGCCGCGCCACGCAAGCGCAGCCTGCCGACCTATCCGTTCGCGCGCGAGCGGTACTGGTTCGGCCGTGACGGCGGCCCGGGCGCTGGCCCCGGCGCCGGCCCGGGGCGCGAGCCGGAGCGGCGTGCCGCCGAACCGAGCGCGCCGGATGTCGTGCCGCAGGACGCGGCGGCGCGGGCCGTTGCCGCCGACCAGGCGTCGGCGCCGGCCGGGTTGCCGTTGCCCTTGCTGTTCGCGCCGTCCTGGCATGCCACCGAAACGCACGAACCGCAGGCGCAAGCCGACGTGTTCGCCGCCGATCATCTGGCCGACCGCAATGTGGTCGTGCTCTGCGAAATCGACGGTGCGGCGTCGTTGAGCGTGGCGCTGGCGCCCGCCGAATGCATCGTGATGGCGTCGCCGGAGCCGCAGGCCCACGTGCGCTACGCCGCCTATGCGGCGCGTCTGCTGGAGCTGGTGCAGGAACTGGCGCGCGCGCGGTCGAAGCGCGTGCTGCTGCAGGTGGTCGTGCCGGCCGACGGCGCGGGCGCGCTGTTCGCGGGCCTGGGCGGCCTGCTGCGCTGCGCGCAGTTCGAGCATCCGTCGCTGCGCTGCCAGTTGATCGAAATCGCGGGCGAGCCGACGGATCTCGCCGCGCGCTTGCGGGCCGAGCGCTTTCGTGGCGATGCGGCCGTGCAGGTGCGTTTCGAACAGGGCCGGCGCTGGGAGCGGCAATGGCATGAACTCGACACCGCGCCTGCCTCGCCTGCCGCGTCGTCGGATGCGGCCTTGCCGTGGAAGGCGGCCGGCGTTTACCTGATTACCGGCGGCGCGGGCGGATTGGGCCTGTTGCTGGCCGAGGAGATTGCCGC
>NZ_BAAILN010000084.1:67074-84222 GCF_054589155.1 Burkholderia sp. 3C | reverse complement strand
GGCCGAGGAGATTGCCGCGCGCGTGTACGAGCCCAGGCTGTGGCTCGTCAGCCGTTCGCCGCTGCCGGCCGAGGCGCGCGCGCGTCTCGACCGGCTGGCGGCCGTCGTGACGCATCGTTGCGTCGACGTGACTGCGCCCGATGCGGTGAGCGCGTTGATCGGCGAGATCGAAGCGACGCATGGCCGTCTCGACGGCATTGTCCACGCGGCCGGGTTCGCTCGCGACAAGCTGTTGATCCGCAAGTCCACCGACGAGTTGCTGGCGGTGCTGGCCCCGAAGGTGGCCGGTCTCGCGCATCTCGATGCCGCCAGCGCGCACTGCCGGCTCGATTTCCTGATGGTGTTCGCCTCGGTGTCCGGTGCGCTCGGCAACCCCGGGCAGGCCGACTATGCCTGCGCGAATGCGTTCATGGATGCCTTCGCCGGAGTGCGCGCGCAACAGGTCGCGCGCGGCGAGCGGCATGGCCGCACGCTGGCGATCGATTGGCCTTACTGGCGCGATGGCGGCATGCGTCTCGACAGCGCGACGCTCGACGCCATGCAGGCACAGGTCGGCGTGCAGCCGTTGCGGACCGACGCCGCGATGCAGGCCTTGTATGCGGGCTACCGCCTCGACGCATCGCAACTGCTGGTGCTCGACGGCGATCACGCGCGGCTGCGGCGCGCGCTGGGGCTGCCCGATGCAGCGGTGGCGCGGGCGATCGACGGCGAGCGGCTTCACGATGAGGCGGCGGCTCCGGCGGGGGCTGCGCCCACGGTTCCGGCCGTAACGCCCGCATCGGCTCCGACGCCGACGCCGACGCGGGCCGCGCTGATCGCCTATCTCGCGCAGCACGTCGCAACCGTGCTGGCGATGCCGGCCGAGCAGATGCGCGCCGACGATCCGTTCGATCGCTACGGTGTCGATTCGATTCTTTCGATGCAGATCGTGGAAGGCCTGGAGCCGCATCTCGGCGCATTGCCCAAGACGCTGCTGTTCGAATACCCGAGCCTCGCGCAACTGGCCGATCACCTGCTGGCGGCCCATGCCGACGCGTTGCGGGCGATCTTGCCGGCGACGTCGGCGCCTGCGTTGACATCCGAGCCAGAATCGACGCCGACGCCGACGCCAACGCCAACGCCGACGCCAACGCCAACGCCGACGCCAACGCCGACGCCGACGCCGACGCCAACGCCAACGCCAACGCCAACGCCAACGCTAACGCCAACGCCAACGCCAACGCCAACGCCAACGCCAACTCGGGCTGCCGCTGCCGCCACCGCGTCGATCACGTCCGTGCCGGCCACGCAGGCCGCCGCATCGCCGGCCCCCGCCGCCACGCAGATGCAGGAGATCGCCGTGATCGCGGTGGCCGGGCGCTACCCGGGCGCCGATACGATCGACGCGTTCTGGTCCCTGCTGCGCGAAGGACGCGACGGCATCACCGGGATTCCCGTCGAGCGCTGGGATCACGCGCCCATCTATTCCGTCCACAAGGGCCAGCCCGGCGCCAGCTATTGCCAATGGGGCGGCTTCCTGTCCGACGTCGCCGGGTTCGACGCCGGCTTCTTCGGCGTCAAGCCGCGCGATGCCGTGCTGATGGATCCGCAGGAGCGCCTGTTCCTGCAGACGGTCTGGCATCTGCTCGAACGCGGCGCTCATTCGCGCGAGCGCCTGCGCGGCGACTATCAGGCACGCGTGGGTGTGTACGTCGGCGCGATGAGCATGCCGTATCACGCGATCGAGACGGACCCCGAGGCGCGTGCGCTGGTCGGCCTGTCGTCCTATGCGTCGATCGCCAACCGCGTGTCGTACTTCTTCGATCTGCAAGGCCCGAGCGTCGCGCTCGACACGATGTGCTCGTCCGGCCTGCAGGCGATTCATTTGGCCTGCCAGAGCCTGCAACGCGGCGAATGCCGTCTGGCGATCGCCGGCGGCGTGAACCTGTCGCTGCACCCGGACAAGTACATCGGACTGAGCCGCGCCGGCCTGCTTGGCAGCCATCCGCAAAGCCGCAGCTTTTCCGACGGCGACGGCTACCTGCCGGCCGAAGGCGTTGGCGCGGTGCTGCTCAAGCCGCTCGCCGACGCCGTGCGCGATCGCGATCCGGTGCTGGCCGTGATCAAGGCGAGCGCGTCGAACCACGGCGGCCACGCCGCCGGCTATGCGGTGCCGGCCGCCGACGCGCAAGCGCGCCTGATCGAGGACAACCTGCGCGCCGCCCATATCGATGCGCGTTCGATCGGCTACGTCGAGGCGGCCGCCAACGGCTCGGCGCTCGGCGACGCCATCGAATTGCGCGCCCTGACGCGCGCCTTTCGCACGTTCACCGACGAGTCGGGCTTTTGCGCGATCGGCTCGGTCAAGTCGAACCTCGGCCACGCCGAAGCCGCCTCGGGCATGGCGCAACTGACCAAGGTGCTGCTGCAATTGCAGCACCGCATGCTGGTGCCTTCGGTGTTGCCGGTGTCGCAGGCGCCTCGCAATCCGCATGTCGATTTCACGGGCACGCCGTTCGTGCCGCAGATGCAGGCCGCGCCCTGGCGGCGACGCCGCGTCGACGGCATCGAGATGCCGCTGCGGGCGACCGTCAGCGCGTTCGGCGCGGGCGGTTCGAACGTCCATCTGATTGTGGAGGAGGCGCCGCGCGACGCGGCCCATTTCGACGCGGCGGACGATCATCGTCCCGGCCAGGCGCTGCGCTTCGTGTTTTCCGCGCATGACGACGCCGCGTTGATGCGCTGGCTGGCGTGCATGCGCGATTTCGTCGCCGCACAACCGGCGTTGCCGCTGGGCCGGCTTGCCTACACGCTGGCCTGTCGGCGCGAGCGCCTGCCGCGCTGCTTCGAGATCGTGGCCGACGGCCGCGACGGGCTGCTGGTGGCGCTGTCGCTGGCGGCGCCGGAGGCGTTCGCGGCGTACGACGCCGGAGCGGACGGCCCCGACGCGACGCGGTTCATCCGGCCGCTCGCGCCGCTGGTGCTGCCCGATTACCCGTTCGCGCGCGATCGTTATTGGCTCGCGCCGGTGCAATCGGGCGCGGCCGGGGCAATTGGTGCGACGTCTGCTGCCGCATCGTCGGCCGCTGTAGCGCCTGCCGCCGCGTCGTCGTTCGCTGCGTCATCGGCGGTTGCGTCACCGGCCGTCGCATCGTCGTTCGGTGCATCGTCGGCCGTTGTTCCGCCGGCCGCCGCATCATCGTTCGGAGCACCGTCGGCCGCTGTACCGCCGGCCGCCGCGTCGTCGTTCGCTGTACCGTCGCCGGCCGTCGCGCCATCCGTCGCCTCGCCGGTCCCCGAGCCCGCATCGCAAGTCGACGGCCCGGCCGTGCTGGCCGTCATCGCCGAACTGATGCGAACCGAACTCGGCGTGGAGAGCATGGACCCGAAGCAAAGCTTCCGTGCCAGCGGCCTCGATTCGATGTCGTCGATGCGTCTGATCTACCGGATCTCGGAGTTGACCGGCCGCACGCTGACGCATCGCGAACTGGCGGCTTGCCCGACGCCGGCCTCGCTGGCCCGCCTGGTGGCGGCCGAGGCCGGCGGCGTCGATGAGCAGGCCGGTTACGACGGCCACCGCTTGCCGCCCGACCGACACGAGGTGACGGCGACCGTGACCGCAACCGCCGCCATGCCGCTTTCGCTGAATCAGCGAGGCCTGTGGGTGCAGCAGAAGCTCGACCCCGCCAACACTGCCTACAACGTGCCGCTGGCGTTCCGCGTCGACGGCCCGCTCGACGCCGCGGCGCTCGAACATGCCTGCCGCGCGGTGCTCGCGCGCTTCCCGCTGCTGTCGACGCGGATCGACGAAAGCGGTGACGAACCGCGCTGCGTGCCCGGCACCGTGGCCCCGGGCCTGGCGCGCCGCGAGGCCGCGCATCCGGAGGCGCTGGAGGCGCTGGCGCGTCAGCGCGTCCGCATGCCGTTCGACCTGGCCGCCGAGGCGCCCATCCGCTTCGAGTGGCTGCGCGCCGTCTCGGCCGCGCAATCGATCGTGCTGCTGGTGGTGCACCACATCGTGATCGACGGCACCTCGGCGATGCTGCTCGGCGATGCGTTCTGGCAAGCCTATCGCGACGCCTGTACCGGCGCCGAAGCCGCCCGCGCCGATGAAACCGCCGCCGATTTCGGCGCTTTCGTCGCCTGGGAGGCCCGCCATCTCGCCTCAGCGCGCGGCGTGGCGCAGCGGGCCTATTGGCAGCGTCAGTTGTCGGGCGACCTGCCCGTGTTGCAACTGCCCACGGACCGAAACGCCGACCCGGCGCAGCGGATCGACGGCGCAAGCCTCGCCTGCCCGCTGCCGCCGGCACTGACGCAGGCGGCGCGCGCCTGCGCCGGCAGGCTCGGGATCGACGTGTCGGTGCTGTTCCTCGGCATCGTCGGCATTCTGCTCTACCGTTACACCGGCGCCGACGACATGCTGCTCGGCGTGCCCACCAACGGCCGCCCGGAACGCCGCTTCGAACGGAGTTTCGGCTACTTCGCGAACGTGATGCCGATCCGTCTGCGTCCGTCGGGCGCACAAGGCGTGGCTCACTTCCTGCGCGACTTGCAGACGCAGTTCACCGACGGGCTCGATCACGCGAGCTATCCGTTCGCCGCGCTGGCGCGCGAGTTCGGCCGGGGCGCGGGCGAACCGCTGTATCGGGTCGCCTACGGGTTTCAGAATTTCATCGATGGCGCGCCGTCGAGCGCGCGGGATGGCGGGGCCGGCCTGCCGGGCGTGACGCATCTCGATACGGTGCGGCAGGAGGGCGACGGCGCGTTCTCGCTCGAACTCGTCGAGCGCGGCGCGGAACTGACGGCCGTGGCCGGCTACGACGCGCATTGCTTCGATGCATCGACCGTGCAACGCATGCTGGCGCATTTCGTCCGTCTCGCGCAGGCGGTGGTGCACGCGCCCGATGCGCGGATCGGCGAGCTGGCCATGCTGACCGAGGCCGAGCACGAGCGGGTGCTCGGCGCGTGGAGCCGGGGCGGGGCGGCCAGCACGCGACGCGGAACGGTGCATCAATGGATCGCGCGGCGTGCGGCCCAGCGGCCCGATGCGCCGGCGTTGACGGGCGACGGACCGGTGCTGTCGTATCGCGAGCTGATGGAACGCGCCAATCGGCTGGCCGCGCACCTGCGTGCGCGCGGCGTCGGCCCCGGCATGCTGGTGGCGGTGTGCGTGGAGCGCGGCGTGCCGAGCATCGTCAGCCTGCTGGCGGTGCTTCAGGCCGGCGGCGTCTGGCTGCCGCTCGATCCGGCTTACCCCGACGCCCGTCAGGCCGTGATCCTGCAGGACGCCGGGGCCGGGGCGTTGCTGCTCGACGCCGCGACGCAGGCGCGTTTCTCGCGCATGCGTCACGGCATTGCGCTGGTGATCCGCCTGGATCGCGAACGCGCGGCGATCGCGAAGCGCGAGCCGCGCGCGCCGGTGGTGCGGCTCGAACCGGATAGCCCGGCCTACATGATCTACACCTCCGGATCGACCGGCCGCCCCAAGGGCGTGCTGGTGTCGCACGGCGCGCTCGCGGTGCATTGCGCGGCGGCGATCGAGGCCTATGCGCTCGACCCGCGCGACGCGGTGTTGCAGTTCGCGTCGCTGCATGTCGACACGGCGCTGGAGCAAATCCTGCCGACGCTCGCCTGCGGCGCGGCGCTGGTGCTGCGCGGCGAATCGCTGTGGACCACCGAGGCGTTCCGCGCGGCATTGCACGCGCACCGCATCACCGTGGCCGACCTGCCGCCGGCCTATTTGCGCGAGGTGCTGGACGTGGCGCGCGGCGGCGCGGCGGCCGAGTGGACGCATGTTCCGCGTCTGCTGATCGCCGGCGGCGAGGCGCTGCTGCCGGAGACGGTGCGCTTGTGGCAGGCCGGCCCGCTGGCCGGCGCGCAACTGATCAACGCCTACGGGCCGACCGAGGCCAGCATCACGAGCCTCGCGCACCGCGTGCCGCGCGGCGAGCCGGCGGCCGATATCGCGATCGGCCGGCCGCTGGCCGGCACCGAGGTCTACGTGCTCGACCGCGACGGCAATCCCGTGCCCGAGGGGGTGCCCGGAGAGTTGTACCTCGGCGGGCCACGGCTCGCGCTCGGCTATCGCGGCTATCCCGAACTGAGCGCGGCGCGCTTCGTGCGTCACCGGTTTTCGGCCGATCGCGAGGCGAGGCTGTATCGCACCGGCGATCTGGCCTGCTTCGTGCCGGGCGGCGACGGGCTGATCGCGTTTCGCGGCCGGCTCGATCATCAGGTGAAACTGCGCGGCTTCCGCGTGGAACTCGGTGAAGTCGAAGCGGCGCTGCGCGAGTGCGGCGCGCACGATGCCGTGGTGCTGATGCGCGACGTGGCGGGCCACGGCCCGCAACTGTTGGCCTACGTGGCCGCGCCGCTGGCTGGCTACGACGGAGGCGACCTCGCGCGCCAGCTGGCGGCGCGGCTGCCGGCCTACATGTTGCCGGCAGCCTATGTGCGGCTCGACGCGCTGCCGATGACGCCGGGCGGCAAGCTGGACCGGGCGCGGCTGCCGGAACCGGCGATGCGCGAGGCCCGCGCGGCGGGCGACACGCCGCAGGATGCGACCACCTTGCGTCTCGCGGCGATCTGGCGGCGCATCCTCGCGCTCGACGCGCCGGGTGCATCGGGCGCATTGAGCGCGGACGATCACTTCTTCGCGCTCGGCGGTCATTCGCTGGCCTGCGTGCGGCTGTTGGCGGCCATCCGCGAGGAGTTCGGC
The DNA here is from genome assembly GCF_054589155.1 of Burkholderia sp. 3C. Taxonomy (NCBI): domain Bacteria; kingdom Pseudomonadati; phylum Pseudomonadota; class Betaproteobacteria; order Burkholderiales; family Burkholderiaceae; genus Burkholderia; species Burkholderia sp. 3C. The sequence continues at coordinate 77,525 of NZ_BAAILN010000084.1, read as the reverse complement.
GTGGATCTGTCGATCGCGTCGCTGATTCAGGCGCCGACGCTCGCGCAACAGGCGCAGTGCTTGCGCGAGCGCGGCGGCGTCGAACCGGCGACGCAAGCTGTCGCGGATGCCGACGCCGTTGCCGACGCGCCCGCTGCCGCCGCCGCCGCCGCTGCGCGGCGAACACCGGCGAGCGGCCCGCTGGTGCTGCTGCGCGAGCACGACGGCGGCGAGCCGCTGTTCCTCGTGCATCCGGTCGGCGGCAACGTGTTCTGTTACCTGGAACTCGCGCGGCAACTCGACATCGATCGCCCGATCTACGGCATCCAGTCGCCAGCCTTGAGCGGCGACGATCATGCGCCGCGCGCCGAACCCGGCATCGAGGCAATGGCCGCGACGTATGTCGCGGCGTTGCGCGAGGTGCAGCCGCACGGCGAGGTACATCTTGCCGGCTGGTCGCTGGGCGGCGTGATCGCGTTCGAGATGGCGCAGCAGTTGCGCCGGGCCGGTCGCGAGGTCGCGCTGCTCGCCTTGATCGACAGCTATACGCCGGCCTGTCTGGCCGAACTCGAAGCGACGCTCGATGAAGGCGAAGCCGGCCGCGCCAGCCTGCTCGACGCGTTCGCGCGCGACCTGCTCGGCGTGACGCGTGGAGCAGGAGCAGGGGCAGGCACACAGCCGGCGGCGATGGGCGATCTCGATACGTTGCTGGCCTCCGACGACGTGGCGCGGGTCCTGCCCGAGATGGACCTGCCGCAGCGCCGCCGCCTGTTCGAGGTGTTCGAGGCGAACAGCCGCGCGCTGCACGATTACGTGCCGCAACCGTACGACAGCCTGATCGTCTCGTTCGGCGCGGCCCAGCCGGCCAGCCACCCGGCGCGCGGCTGGCATGCCTGCGCGCGCGGCGGCTTGCTGATGCATGCGCTTCCCGGCGATCATTATTCGCTGCTGAAGGCGCCTTACGTGACTCCGCTTGCGCGGATGCTGGTCGAGCGACTGGCGGCGCGCGAGCTTTCCATTTCGACATCCATGCACGACGCAAGGCAGGCAAGTGAATAACGCAGAGACCATGCAGGCGACCGACGCGTCGCCGTTCGACTGGTGGGGGTTGCTGACCGACCGGGCGTTCCTGACCAACCCCTATCCGTACCTCGAAACCCGGCGCGAATTCGGCCCGGTCCAGCACGACGCCGCGTCCGATGTGTATTTCATCATCGGTCATCGCGAGTTCGGCCAGGTGGCGCGCTCGCCGCAGTTCGGCCGCGACACGCGCTTGTGGCGCGACGGCTGGGCCGCGCCGCAGAACGCGATCGGCGATCCGTTGATGTTCAGGCTGTTCAGCGAGTTCCAGCCGCAGATGATCAATTCGAATCCGCCCGACCATCGCCGCATGCGCGCTGTCTACGAGCAGTCGTTCAAGCCGGCCGCGATCGCGGCGCTGGAGGCCATGATCGAAGCCGAGGCCGACACGCTGCTCGACGCGATGCCGGCCGAGGGGCCGGTGGAATTCATGGAGGCGTTCGCCACGCCGTTGCCGCTGCGCGTGCTGCGCAACATGTTCGAGATGCCCGAGCAGATGGACGATTCGATCAGCCGCTGGAGCGCCGCGCTGATCAAGCTCGCCGACGTCATGCTGACGCCGGAGCAGAAGCAGGATGCCTACGACGCGCTGCTGGAGTTCAAGACCTACCTGCGCGGCCACCTGGCCGAGCGCCGCCGGCATCCCGGCGGCGGCATGATCGACGCCGTGATCGCCGCGCACGACGACGGCACGCTCGACGAGGAGGAAACGCTGGTCAACCTGGTGGCGATGCTGATCGCCGGCCATGAAACCACCGTCACGCTGATCGGCAACGGCATGCTGACCTTGTTGCGTCACCCGGGCGAGCTGGCGCGGCTGCGCGCCGATCGTTCGCTGATGCGCTCGGCGATCGACGAATGCCTGCGCTACGAGCCGGGCGGCAACATGATCGTGCGCGTCGCGATCGAGGATGCGGAGGTCGGCGGCGTGACGATTCCGGCGGGCAGCATGGTGCTCGGCCTGATCGGCGCGGTCAATCGGGACCCGCGCAGCTTCGCCGACCCGCAGACGTTCGACGTCGGCCGCCATCCCAATACGCATTACACGTTCGGCAGCGGGATTCACGTGTGCATCGGCGCGCCGCTGGCGCGGCTCGAGGCGCGCATCGCGTTCGACAAGCTGCTGGACCGCTACCCGGCGCTCGCGCTCGACGGCGAGGCGGCCTGGCGGCTGGACCGAATCAACGGCCGCGGGCTGGGCCATTTGCCGATGCGGGTGGGCGCATGAGCACGAAACGAGTGGGGATCGAGGCACTGAACATCCATGGCGGCATGGCTTACCTCGACGTGCGCGAATTGTGCGAGCACCGAGGGCTCGACCTGCCGCGCTTCCAGAATCTCCTGATGAAGGAGAAGACCGTCGCGCTGCCGTACGAGGATCCGGTCACGTTCGCCGTGAATGCGGCGCGCCCGCTGGTCGACGCGCTGCCCCAGGCCGAGCGCGACCGTATCGAGATGGTGGTGGTCTGCACCGAGTCGGGCATCGATTTCGGCAAGTCGATGAGCACCTACGTGCACGACTATCTCGGCCTGCGTCCCAACTGCCGGCTGTTCGAGATCAAGCAGGCCTGCTATTCGGGCGCGGCCGGCCTGCAGGTGGCCGTCAATTTCCTGCTGTCCGGCACCTCGCCCGGCGCGAAGGCGCTGGTGATCGCCAGCGACATTTCGCGCTTCGCGCTGGCCGACGCCGGCGCGATCCAGGAATGGGCGTACTCCGAACCGAGTTCGGGGGCCGGCGCGGCCGCGCTGCTGATCAGCGACACGCCGCATCTGCTGGCGATCGATCCGGGCGCGTACGGCAATCATGCGTTCGAGGTGATGGATACCTGCCGGCCCGGCGCGGATCTCGAAGCCGGCGACGCCGATTTGTCGCTGATGGCCTATCTCGACTGCTGCGAGCACGCCTACCGCGATTACGCACGGCGCGTGGACGGCGCGGATTTTCGCGAGTCGTTCGGCTATCTGTGTTTTCACACGCCGTTCGGCGGGATGGTGAAGGGCGCGCACCGGCAGTTGATGCGCAAGCTCTACAAGGCGCCGCCCGCGCAGATCGAAGCCGATTTCGCGCAACGCATGGAAACCAGCCTCGCGTACGGGCAGCGCGTCGGCAATACGGCCGGGGCCTCGCTGTTCCTCGCCATCGCGGGCACGCTGGCGCATGCCGAGTTCGCCGCGCCGCGCCGGCTCGGGCTGTTTTCGTACGGCTCGGGCTGCTGCTCGGAGTTCTTCAGCGGCGTGGCCACCGCCGACGGGCAGCAGCGCCTGCGCGCGTTGCAGATCGACACCGCGCTGGACCGGCGCTATCGTCTGTCGATCGCCGAATACGAGACGCTGTTGCTCGGCAACAGCACGGTACGGATCGGCACGCGCGACGTGAAGCTCGATCATGCGATCATCCCCGGCGCCTGGGCGGCGCTGCAGGCGGAACAGGCCCGCGCCGATGCGCCACGGCGGCTCGTGCTCGACGAGATCGCCGGCTATCACCGCAAGTACCGCTGGATCTGAACTCACGGAGGAACAACTTGAATCGCGATGCAATCCTGAACATCCTGTTTTCGAAGGTCGTCGAGGTCGTGCCGGATCTGCAAGGCCGCACGCTCGCGCCGGCCGACTCGATGGCCGAACTCGGGCTCGATTCGATCGAGCGGCACGAGGCGCTGGTGCTGACGCTGGAAGCGATCGGCCTGGAGGTGCCGCTGGTCAAGCTGCACGGCCCGCGCAACCTGGGCGAACTCGCGGATCTGCTGCATGCCCGGCTCGCGGCCTGAGTCGCCGGCCGCGCCCGTGGTGACGGGCATCGGCGTGGCGAGCGCGCTCGGCTACGGCAAGCACGCGTTCCTGCAAGGCCTGCTGGCCGCGCCGTCGGTGTTCGGCACGATGCAACGCCCAGGGCGCGGCGGCGTGGACGGCGCGCAAGCGTTCATCGGCGCCGAACTGCCGGAATCGCCGCAAGCGCCGCCCGCGCTCGACCGGCTGCCGCCGCGCATCGCGCGCACGGCGAGCCTGAGCGGGCAGGTGGCGGTGAGCGTGCTCGACGAGGCCTGGCGCGAGGCCGGGCTCGATGCGCTCGACCCGCAGCAGATCGGCCTCGTGATCGGCGGCTCGAACCTGCAGGCGCGCGAGCAGATGCTGCTGTACCAGGCGCATGCGGCGCGGCCCGCGTTCGTGCCGCCGCGTTACGGCTATGGCATGTTCGATACGGACCTGAGCGGGCTGTGCACCTCGCTGTTTCCGATCGCGGGGTTCGCGTACAGCGTGGGCGGCGCGTCCGCGAGCGGCTTGCTGGCGGTGCAGCATGCGCTCGACGCCGTGCGCTCGGGGCGCGTGCGTGCCTGCATCGCGCTGGGTGCGTTGCAGGATCTGTCGCACTACGAATGTCAGGCGCTGCGCTCGGCCGGCGCGATGGGCTCCGATCGCTTCGCGAGCCAACCCGGCGAAGCGTGCCGCCCGTTCGATGCCGCGCGCGATGGCTTCATCTTCGGCGAGGCGTCGGCGGCGCTGGTGGTGCAGCGCGCCGAGGATCTGTCGGATCCGCAAGTCGCGGCCCGCAGCTACGGCAGCCTGATCGGCGCGGCGCAGGTCGCGAACGGCTCGCGCGCCACCGCGCCGTCGCTCGACGGCGAACTGCGCGCGATCCGCATGGCGCTCGCTCAAGCGGGCCTGTCGGCGGAACAGATCGATTACGTGAACGCGCACGGCACCGGCACGCCGCTCGGCGACGACACCGAACTGGCCGCCTATCGCGAGGCCGGCCTCGCGCGGGCGCGCGTCAACGCCACCAAGTCGATCATCGGACACGGCCTCAGCGCCGCCGGGGCGATCGAACTGGCCGCGACGCTGCTCCAGATGCGCGCCGGCATGCTGCACCCGACGCGCAACCTCGTGCAGCCGATCGCCGACGACATCCGCTGGGTTGGCGCAACCGCCGAGCCGCACACGATGCGTCACGCGCTGAAGCTGTCGTTCGGTTTCGGCGGCATCGACACGGCGCTGGTGGTGCGTGCGCCGTCGCGGCACGAGGAGAACTGATCGATGCGATTCGAAACGCTCGCGGTGGAGTTGCACGACGGCATTTGCCGGGTGCGCTTCGACCGCCCCGAGGCCGATAACGCGATCGACTCGCGGATGGTCACCGAACTGGGCGCGGTGCTGTCGCTGTGCGAACACGGCGCGGCGGGCCAGGAGCCGGCCCGCATCGTGATCCTCGAAGGCTCGCCCACCGTGTTCTGCGTGGGCGGCGATCTGCAGGCCTTTGCCGCGGCGGCGCAGCCGAGCGACCCCGAGCCGCTCTACGACGTCTGGCTGCGGCTGGCGCGCGGCCCGTTCGTCACCATCAGCGTGGTGCGCGGGCGTGTGAATGCGGGCGGAGTGGGGATCGTCAGCGCGTCGGATATCGTGCTGGCCGATCGCAGCGCCAGCTTCAGCCTGTCGGAGTTGCTGTTCGGCTTGTATCCGGCGTGCGTGATGCCGTTCCTGATGCGCCGGATCGGCGAGCAACGCGCGCACTACCTGACGTTGACGACCCGCGCGTTCGGCGCCGAGGAGGCGGCGAGCTGGGGCCTGGTGGATGCGCTCGACGACGATGTCGCGGCGCTGCTGCGCAAGCATCTGCTGCGCCTGAAATTGCTGAGCCGGCCCGCGATCGCGCGCTACAAGCGCTACACGGCGCAACTCGTCGATCAGCTCGAACGCAGCAAGGCGCTCGCGCTCGACGCCAATCGCGAGATGTTCGGCGACCCCGACACGCAGCGCGCGGTCCGCCGTTACGTCACCGAATCCAAATTTCCCTGGGAGCCGTAAGCGAGCGGATCGGCGTCGCCACCGCCGCGCAGGTCCACCGCGCGCACCAGCGGCGATGCGGTGCGCGCCGACGCAGGCAGTGCCTGCGCGCGCTGCACGAACGCGTGATTGAGGCAGGCCATCGACAACAGGAAGATGAAGGTCTGGTTTTCCTTGGTGCTGATGTCGGCCGCGGGCTTGGTGAGCACTTTATTCGTCAGCGCGCGCGCGAACTTCGCGTTCAACCAGGGCAGCTTGGCCAGTTCGGCGTCGGCCAGCAGCATTTCCAGGTAATCGGGGCGGTGCGCGGCGAACGCGGCGCTTTCGGGCGCGCGATACGGGAACTTGCGCTTGTCGACCACCGAGGCCGGCAGGCTGTCGCGGAACGCCATGCGCAGCAGCCGCTTTTCCTCGAAGCCATCGTCGAAGCGCAGGTTCACCGAGGCGGCGAGGTCGATCACCTGCTTGTCGAGGAACGGGCAGCGGTTCTCGACGCCGTGCGCGAGGCTCATGCGTTCGCCCTGCGTCGACAGCAGGTAGCCGGGCAGCAGCGTCTTGAATTCGAGCCATTGCGCCTTCTGCACCGGCGTCATCGCGGCGTAGCCGGGCTCGCGTGCGCACAGCCCGCCGATCGCGGCGAACGGGTCGCCCGGCGCGTTCAGCAGGCGCGTGCTGAAGCGGCCGTTCTGGAAGCGCAGCTCGTGGGAGAACAGGCCCGGCAGTTGTTCCTCGGCGAACTGGCCATACAGCCCCGTGAGCGCCGCCACATCCTGCGGCCCGTAATGATCGAGATGCGGGTAGAGCCGCCCCAACTGCGTGCCGCGCTGCGCTTCGTCGAGCGTGTTCCAGGCCGTGCGCAGTTGCGTTTCCTTGAACAGGTCGTAGCCGAGGAACGCCTCGTCCGCGCCTTCGCCGCTCAGCACCACCTTGATGCCGGCGTCGCGCGTGTGCCGCGCGAGCAGGTACATCGGCACGAACGCGCTGCGGAAGGCCGGCACTTCGGCATGGAACACGGCGTCGGGAAAGTGCCGCACGATGTCCTGGTGCGTGACGCGTACCGACGAGTGACGCGTGCCGAGAAAGCTGGCGACCGTCTGCTGCTCGGGCGATTCGTCGAACTGCGCATCCTCGAATTCGACCGAGAACGTCGAGAGCGTCTGGCCGGTGTGCTGGCCGGCCAGCAGCGCGACGATGGCCGAATCCAGGCCGCCGCTCAGGTACACGCCCACGCCCACCTCGACGTCGCTGCGCAGGCGCAGCGCCACGCTGTCGGTCAGCGCCTGGCGAATCCGGTCGATCGCTTCGGCTTCGCTGGCGACCGGTGCGCCACCTGTGAAATCGAGCGTGTCGTAGCGGCGCGCCGCCAGTTCACCGCGCGGGCCGACGCGCAGCCATTCGCCCATCGGCAGGCTGTGGATGCCGCGGAAGCCGGTTTGATCGGGCAGCGGTGTCCATTGCCCGAGGATCGCCGAGATCTGGGCCGGGTCCTGCTCGAACGTGAAACCGGGAACGGCCAGGAAGGCCTTCATTTCCGAGGCGAACAGCAGTTGCGAGCCGTGCCGCGCGTAGAACAGCGGGCGCTTGCCGTAGCGGTCGCGAGCCAGCACGAGTTCCTGCGTGGCGCGATCGTAGAGCGCGAACGCGAAGCCGCCGTTGAACTTCTCCAGGCAGCCCTCGCGCCACTCGATCCAGGCCTGCAACACCACCTCGGTATCGGAGCGGGTGCGAAACACGCAGCCGCGTGCCTCGAGTTGCGCACGAAGCTCGCGGTAGTTGTAGATTTCGCCGTTGTAGCAAAGCCAGAAGCGCCCGCTCGGATCGGAGATCGGCTGAGTGCCGGCCTTCACGTCGATGATGCTGAGGCGGGCGGTGCCCATCGCAAGGCGATCGTCGATGACGTAACCGCTGCCGTCCGGGCCGCGATGCGCGATCGCGGCCAGCATGCGGCGCATGGTGTCCGGGGCGTGCTCGGGATGGGCGTCGATACTCAGGAAACCTGCGATTCCGCACATGGGCGCGCCTGGCTCGTGAATCGGGGGTGGGAGGGGGCGCTCAGGAGTGCGCTTGCGCGGCCAGCTTCTGCTCGACGAACTGCTCGATGCGCGTGACGCTGATCAGCACGTTCTGCGTCATGTCCTGTTCGGAGAATTTGATTTTGAATTCGCGTTCGATAAAACGGCACATCTGCACATAACCGAACGAATCCATGATGCCCGCCTTGAACAGGTCCGTGCTTTCGGGGAAATCCTCATCGAATTCGATCAGGAAATTCTCCTCGATATAATCTCGGATTTTCGTTTTCATGACGTCGTATCAGAAAAGCTGCTTGGGCAAAGCGGCGTTGCGGCGGAGTATGTCACGCGCCCCATGACGCGTCAATCGCGTGCCGGGGCGGTGCCGTATTACTTCTCGCCATTCAGCAGCAGCGGCATCGATTGCGACGAAGTGCCGATCACGATGACCTTGCTGTTCGGCGATTTCGCCAGTTCGACAGTGGCTTGCAGCCCCTGCCATTTCAGCATCGATACCTTGCTGATCTTTTCGAAATCGCGAATGCCTTGCGCTTCGATGGTTTTCCGTTCGCGTTCTTTTTCTTCCGCATCGAGCCGGAATTGGTAAGCGAGCAGATTTTGTTCGTTCAATAATTTATTGACGATGCCTTCCGTCATTTTGTGCGGTAAATCGAGGCGCGTAATCAATACGTGCTCCACCCGAATCGGCTGCGAATTGACGCGCAATATCACGTGTTGTTCGAATTCCTGGGTCAGGCTGGATTCGTCCTTGGCATAGATCGCGTCGGCGCGATATTTGCCGAGCGTTTCCCGCAGCGACGCCACCACTTCCGGAATCACGTAGGTATTGCCGTAATCGGGGCCGATCATCTGATTGAGCAGCGGCAGCTTTTCGGCTTGCGGACGATAGCGCACCGACCAGCCCACATCGATCGGCATGCCGTCGCTGGTGAGCAGGGTGATCGTGCCGTGCCGCTCCACGACGCGGACGTCGTAGCTGATGATTTCGTCCCACGGGAACTTGAAGTGCGCGCCTTCGCCGAGAATGCGCTTCGACGTGCCGCCGAAGAACCGGCTCCAGTAGATGCCCTGGAAGCCCGGTTGCTCGGCCACCACGATCATGTCCCACAGCAGCACGACCAGGAAGGTCGAGATCAGCAGGAACAGCACGATGCCGAGTTGGTGCTTGCCCAGGAAGGGCGACGATTTCGATGGCCGTCGGGCGGTGGCGGTGTTGCCGGTGGTGCTCGCGGCGCCGGTATTGCGGTCAAACTGCTGCGTCATGGCCCAGCGTTCCTTTGCGTCGGCACCGGCTCGATTCGATGTGCATGGAAGGGAGTCGTTTACTCGTAGGAAGACGCGCGTCGGCCGAACAGCACCACGATCAGGAGGGCGGTGATGGGGGTGATCACCACGGCGAGCAGCGAAATACCCCAGAAACCCAACCGGCTATCTTTTCCAAGATAGCCGGCGGTCACGCAAAGCAGCAGGTAGAGAAAGGCAAAGACCATGGGCCCGATGCTCCGGCGAATAGCGATACCGATACGGATACCGATATGACAACGCCGGGCGTGAGGCCCGGCGGAACAATCACGCGGCGGGGGCCGCCACGGCTGCTTCCTCGGCTGCCGGGCGCTTGGCCAGGTTTGCCGCTTCCTTGATGCCCTTGTCGTATTCCTGGCGGAAGAACTCGCGAACCTTGGCCGGTTCGAAATCGAGCAGCGTGCCGCCGGTTTCGAAATGGGCGATGAACACCTTGCCGATCGCGTAGGTCACGCCGGCCGACACGGCCGACAGCGAGGTGAAGGCGATCGCGCTGCCGATCACCGGGATGAAGCGCAGGCTGCTGGTGGCCAGCGCCTTGCCGAACGTGATGCTGCCCAGGCTGCCGACCAGCGAGACGATGGCCGACTTGGCGGCGTCGTGGCTGAACGGGATCGAGTAGTGGTGCGCGAGATCGCGGATCAGCTTCAGTTCGACGGCGGTGATCGCCACCAGTTCGATGAAGGGGATCGGCAGCAAGCCTGCACCGGCGGACCAGAGCATGTTGCGCTTGACGATCGCCATGGCTTCGGTGGACTTTTGTGCGGGGTCCTTGAGCACGGCGTGTGCGGGTTGTTCGACTGCGGCGGCGACGGCTTCCGACATGGTGTTGGCTCCGATATCTGAGGTAGCGAGGAGAGAGTCTGCTGTAGCGTCTTGCGTTTTTCAGGTGAGCGGCTTCGAACCTCGCGGGCCGAAGTGCGAAGCGTCTCACGAGCGGATGGCATGCGGATGAACAGGCATCACGATGGCTGCCGGTTCTTGCCGTCCCGAATGTTGCGACAGTGGTGCATCCCGCCTCGTGCCCTCGTACTTCGAGCAGACGGGCGAACCTGGGTGTCCGGCACGGCGATGTCGTGCTTGTTGCTTTGGCCCGGACCTGTCAGGCTCACGGCTCGTTCCCGTTTCAACCAAGCCGTACTGCGGAAAGCAAACTGAAAGCTGCGTGCGGATCGAAATCGGGCCACGCCGCCGCTTTTAAAACAGTCGCAATAGTAGCTTTCCGATTCGGGGCACGCAAGACGAAAACCAATAAATCGGAATGCGTTGCGGCGTTTA
>NZ_BAAILN010000084.1:58177-66969 GCF_054589155.1 Burkholderia sp. 3C | reverse complement strand
CACCATTTACGCGCGCGTCGACAATCCTCGCCGGCACGCCGCCGCGCCCCTTGCGCAAGGGGCTGCGGGCCATCGGGCGGGGGCGGGCAGACGCCGTTCGAATGGATAAACGGATACGTTTGCGTCGCGCAATATGATCGACGTTGGGTTCATTTCCGGTGCATGCCGCATATCATTTTCATCGAATCGCGATAGCCTGCTTCAACTCGCGTGTGACGCCGCCGTGACGATGCGTCGAATTTCATAAAGCGATTATCCTTACCTGCCTATTCTTTTTCGATTCCTCGGCCATTCAGCATGACGATTTCAAAATACCTGGTCCCGGTTCGCGGCGCCGGCGAGTTGCCGCCCGAGTTGCCTCCCTTGTATCTGGTGCACAGCATCGCGGCCGAACTGAGCTGGCTGTCGCCGCTGGCCAACCAGTTGCCGAAGGCGCAGCCGATCTATGGCTTCTCCGCGCCCGGCCTGAACAGCGAGGCGCCGTTCTTCCACAGCCTGCCGGAGATGGCCGCCGCCTATCTGCACGACTTGCGGCAGGTGCAGCCGCGCGGCCCGTATCGGCTGGGCGGCTATTCGTTCGGTGGCACGGTCGCCTTCGAGATGGCGCGCCAGTTGGGCGAGGTGGGCGAGTGCGTCGAGCTGCTGGTGCTGGTGGATGCGTTCGCGCCCACGCCCGGGCTGGTGCGAACGCTGAGCCGTTGGGCCGACGATGGCCTGCTGCTGCAAGTGGTGAGCAATCTGTTCGGACTGCATTGGAAATCGCGGGAGCTGCTGCCGGCCGGCCGTTTGCCTCGCGGCGATCTCGCCGCGCAGACGGAGATCGCCACGCGCCACTTGCTCGAGCATTGCACGATCCCGCACAGCTTCGAAGTGCTGCGCGGTTATCTCACGCGCTGCCAGGCCGTGATGCGTCAACACGCGGCCCTGCTTGCCGCGTATCGTCCGCAGCCGTTCGGCCCGTGGCCCAACCCGCCGTTGCGCAGCGTGCTGTTGCACAACACGCGCGGCCTGATCGCGCGGGGCAGCGCATTGCGCCTGCCCGAACTGCCCGACGACGAGCGCGATCCGCCGCATGGTTGGGAGGCCTGGCTGCCGACGCCGCCGGAGCGCTTCGCGATCGATTGCGAACATTTCATGCTGGCGCGCGACCCGGCGCTCGGCGAGGTGGCGCGCGTGTTGCAACAGGTGTTGCGGATCGACGCCGCGTCGATGCCGGCCGCACTCGCGTGAGGCCGTCCCGGCTCAAGCGAAGATCGGGCGGCCGGTGCTGAGGCTGATGAGCTGGAGTTCGGGCGCGCGGGAGAGCGGGGCGAGCCGCTCGTCGGTCGCATCGAACTGCATGACGCTCGCGGCCGCCGGATCGAAGCGCGGCCAGGACGGCAATTGCGGCCCGTTCGGGTTGCCGTTGCGCGCGAAGTGGGTCCAGTAACGCGACATCGTCTCGGACAGGCGCAGATCGGCGGCCGTCGTTTGCCACGGGTTGGCGCGCAGCGTGCGCATCGCGTAGGCGATCTCGCTGCCGTGGAACGCGCCGAGCGTCGACGCCGGGCCTTCCAGGTAGATCTTCCCCTTCGGCAGGCTGGGCGCGTGGGCGAAGTGATAGAAGTAGACCGGCTGCCCCGAGGTCTGCCGGTTCAGGCTGGCCCATGCCGCGGTGTTCCAGGTCAGGGTCTGGTCGGCGAACAGCGCCTTGCCTTGCGCGATGGCCTGCAGGCTGGAATTGGCCGGGTAGAGCGCGTTCGCCGCCGTGGCGTAGTCGCCATAAAGCTGGCCGATCTCCTGTTGGAGCCCGGCCGGCGTGTCGCCGCCGATTGGCGGGAAGACCGAGCCTTCGTTGAGGTTGAAGCCGGCCAGCAACGGCAGCTTGTGCTGCTGGCCGGCGGCGAAGATCTGGTACGGATCGCCGGTCAGCACCCAGCCGTCGACCGCCGGATTGAACGTGGGGCCGGTGCCGCCGGCCTTCACGAGTTGCGACACCGGCAGCGCGCGCAATTGCGCGAGGTTGGTCGCGCCGAGTTTTTGGGCGAAGCTCAGGCCGGTTTGCTCCACCTGCGCGAGCGGCTGCAGCAGGTCGAGACTGCCGTAGCCGATCATGCCGGCGCCGCTCTGGCCGATGGCGCGGTGGAACAGGCCCTTCGACAGCGGCGACACCATCTGGTAGCTGACGCTGAACGATCCCGCCGATTGCCCGAACAGGGTCACGTTGCCGGGGTCGCCGCCGAACGCGTGGATGTTCTCGCGCACCCAGCGCATCGCCGCCTGCTGGTCGAGCAGGCCGTAGTTGCCCGATACGCCGTGCCCGGATTCGGCGCTCAGCTCCGGGTAGGCGAAGAACCCCGGCACGCCGACGCGATAGTTGAACGACACCACGATCACGCCCTGCTGCGCCAGCGCATCGCCCTGATACAGCGTGCTGGAGCTGGTGCCGTATACCCATTCGCCGCCGTAGATCCACACCATCACCGGCAGCGGGCCCGGGCCGGCGTTCTGGGGCACCCAGACGTTGAGGTAAAGGCAATCCTCGCTCATCGGCTGGCTCGGGTAGTAATAGACAGAATTGCGCGAGGAGGGCGGCGCGCAAGGGCTGGGGCCTTGCTGGTCGGCGCGTCGCACGCCGTTCCACGGCCGCACCGGTTGCGGCGGCCGCCAGCGCAAGTCGCCGACCGGCGGCGCGGCGTAGGGAATGCCGAGGTAGGCGCGTACGCCGGCGCTGGGGCTGGGCGCGCCGCTGATCAGGCCGCCCGTGACGGGCAGCGGTTCGTGCGGGGTGAAGGTGCGCGTTGCCGCCCGGCCGATGGCGGGAAGGCCCAGCGCCAGCGAGCCGCCGAGCGACGCCTTCAGAAAGGCGCGACGATTGAAAGGGGAATGGCTCACTGACGCTCTCTCGTTGATTGATGTTGTTGGCTGCGCGTGGCTTGCTGCAAGGGCAGTCGGATTCTACAATCGCCCCGGCGTTGTTGCGAGCCCGTTTGCGAACCTGTTTCGTGGTGGCCCGCGCGACAGCGTGCGTTGCGCCCGCAACGCTTTTCCCGAAGGCCGGCTCCTTCGATCATCCGCCCTTCAAGCGACTCTGGAATGACGATTCTCGAACATCTCGACCCCCAGCCCGACGCGGCCTGTCGATCCGCCCCCGACCGGGACGCGCAGGCGGCCGTGCTCGGCGACTTGCCCGATCTGTGCGACCTGCGCCTTGATGCGTTGCCCGAGCGCCCGATGGCGCGGGCCTCGCTCGTGCAGCAGGCGCTGCGGTTCGACGATCCCGGCGGCTTCGGGCTTGCCTGCGAGTCGGGCTTCTTTCTGTTGAGGATTCCCGAGGGGCTCGATCTCGCGCCGACCGACCGGCTCTGCGCCAATTTCTTCACGCCGCATGCCGGTGACGCCAGCGACGCCGGTAACGCGTATCGCGGTTTCCGCAGCCTGGTGCTCGACGATGGCTACCAGGGTTATTTCGACCGCCCCCACGATCAGCTCGAAAGCCTGTTCGTCAGCGACACCGGCTGGCACGCGCATCTGCCGCCCGAAGTTGCCGCCACCGGCCGGCGCATGGCGTCCATCGCGGACGACATCCTGCGCTGCGTGCTGCGCGGCATCGGGGTGTCCGAGGGCGAGATGGCGCGCGTCACGGGCGGCGCCGCCGACGGCGCGGGCCACCACATGCTCGGCTTCAATCATTACCGGCCGGAGAAGGCCATGCGCGGTTCGAAGTTCCACCGTGATGGAAGCTGGGTGACGCTGTTGCGCAGCACCGAGCCGGGCCTGGTGGCGCTGATCGACGGCGAGCTGTTCGCGATCCACGCCGATCCGGGCTACCTGATCGTGAATTTCGGCCGTGTCATGGAAGTCCTGACCGAAGGCCTGGCGCGGCCGGTGCGGGCCAGCATCCACGGGGTGACGCGTACGGCGGGCGAGGGGGCGGGCCGCACGTCGTACACGATGTGCAATTACTCGCGGATCGATGCCGACGTGTACGGCTACGAGGCAGGACGCGCCGTGCGGCGGCAGTCGATGCGCGAATACGTGGCGCAGCAGGCGCAGCGCAGTTACGACGACCTGAACGCGCTGTAGGGCCGGCGCGGGATGCGCATCCAGGGGTTTCGGCGGGCTGGCCGCCCGCCGATCCGCGCTCCGCAACGTGTCGATCCGTCCGCCAGGATCGCATCGCCGCCGGCACGAACCACCGCGAGCGCGCGACGCCGATCATCGATTTGATCTGCATCCCGAACCATCGGACGGCGAATTAAAACGCCGCGCCCGATCATCGCGCTTCATTCGTTCGATGCTGCCAACCCCCACCCGCAGTATCATGGACAGCGTTTTGCGCCCGTTTTTCTCCGGCGTGCCCCGGAAACGCAGTCCTCTTCATCTTCCGTGGACCGTGCTGCTGCCCCTGCAACCGCTCCCCGTGATCCATCGATGGCAAGCTACGACTTTTCGAATTTCAAGCGCCCCTGGTGGGGCGTGCTCGCGCTGGCGGCCGCCGCGTTCGTGTTCAATACCACCGAGTTCGCGCCGGTCGGCCTCCTGAGCGACATCGCCGAGAGCCTGCACATGCAGCCGACCGACGTCGGCCTGATGCTGACGATTTATGCCTGGACGGTCTCGCTCACCTCGCTGCCGCTGATTCTGATCGTCAGCCGGATCGAGCGCCGCAAGCTCCTGATGCGCGTGTTCGCGCTGTTCATCGTCAGCCATGTCGTGACGGGCATCGCGCCGAACTTCACGATCCTGATGATCGGGCGGGTCGGCATCGCGTTCGCCCACGCGATCTTCTGGTCGATCTCGGCCGCGATGGTCACGCGGCTGGTGCCGCCCGACGATCGCAGCCGCGCGCTCGGCTTCCTGTCGGTCGGCACCTCGGTGGCGCTGGTGGCGGGCGTGCCGATCGGCCGAATGATCGGCGAGGCGCTCGGCTGGCGGCTGACGTTCCAGGTGATCGCCGCCGCGGCGACGGTGGTGATGGGCGTGCTGTGGGTGACGCTGCCGCCGCTGCCGAGCGAACGGGCCGGCTCGCTGCGCAGCCTGCCCACCTTGCTTCGCAATCCCAAGTTGATGGCGGTGTACGCGATCACGGTGATCACGGTGTCGGCGCACTTCGCCGTGTACACGTATCTCGAGCCGTTCGTGCGGCAGGTGGTGCACGCCAGCAACGACCGCATCACCTATCTGCTGGTGCTGTTCGGCATCGCCGGCCTGCCGGCCGCGATGTGCTTCGTGCGCTTCTACACGCGGCAGCCGGAGCGCTACCTGTTGGCCGTGGTCGCGATGCTGGCGGCGGCGCTGTTCATGCTGTTCCCGTTCTCGCTGTCGATCGGCACGCTGTCGCTGCACGTGCTGCTGTGGGGCGGCTTCATCATTTCGTTCGGCCTGGCGATCCAGTCGCAGGTGCTCGAACTCGCGCCCGATTCCACGGATCTGGCCGTGTCGCTGCTGTCCGCGCTGTACAACGTGGGGATCGGCGCCGGGGCGCTGTTCGGCAACCACATCGCGAACCAGTTCGGCCTGCAGTGGCTCGGCACGTTCGGCGGCGCGCTGGCGGTGCTGTCGGTGGGGATCTGCTGGCTGTCGATGACGCTGAGCCAGCGCCGCGCGGCGGGTTGATCGGGAGGTCGAACACGGGCTGCGCAGGCTTCAGGCCAGCAGCCGGTCGATCAGGTCGGAGGTGGCCCGCACGTCGTATTTGCGCAGCAGGCTCGCGCGGTGAATGTCGACGGTGCGCGGGCTGATGTTCAGCTCCTTGCCGATTTCCTTGCTGGTCAGGCCGTGCACGACCAGCGCGGCCACGTCGCGTTCGCGGTCGGTCAGCGTGCCGGCGGCATCGGCGCGTTTGGCGCCGTCGGACAAATCGGTGAACGTCCAGATCGCCAACTCGAACGGCCGCTTCGGGTTGTAGCCGAAGCCGCACACGGTCACCCAGAAGTGGCTGCCGTCCACACGGCGCATGATGCGGTCGTCGCTGAAGCCTTCACGCTTGGCGATCAGCGGGCCGAGGCGCTGGCCGGTGGCGGTGAAATCCTTCTGCTTCGGATACAGCTTGGAAAACGACTGGCCGACGATGTCGGCGCGCGTCGCCTTGAACAGCTCCAGCGCGCGCGCATTGCATTCGACCATGATGCGCTCGCGCGCCACGATGACGGCCACCGGCAGATGCAGGAACACGCTCTCGTAATCGAGGCTCGGCATCGTGTCGGCGGGAGTCGGCATGGCGGGCAAGGGGGATGAGCGAGGCTCGGCAGGGTGCCGGGCGCTGCGCGATTCTAACGCGCGGTCACGCCGCCCTTGCGCATGTCCTCGAACACCGATCGTTCGAACTTCGAAATGTTCAGGCCATCGATGATGATGCTCGAATCGTGAAGCGTGCTCATGTTCCGTGCCTCCGTCAAAGGGTGCGTCCGAGGGGATGCCGGGCCGACGCGGCGGGGCTCGCGGCGCCGACGTCTTCCAGCGCGCTCTTCGAGGTTTCCCGAAGCGCGAGGCCGCCCACGATCGCGAGGATCGCGATCGCGATCAGGTAATACGCGGGCGACAGGTTGGTGCCGGTGGTGGCGATCAGCCAGGTGGCGACCAGCGGCGCGGTGCCGCCGAAAATCGTATAGGCGAGGTTGTAGGTGATGGCCGAGGCGGTGTAGCGGGTTTTCGTCGCGAACACTTCCGACATCAGCGGCGCGGTCACCACGCCCGACAGCACGGCGCCGATCGCCAGCAGCGCCACGCCGAGCAGCGATTGCGCCAGCACGCCCGAGCCGCCGAGCGAGAACGCCGGATACACCGACACCATGATGAACACGCAGGTGGTGGCGATGGTGGCGCGGCGGCCCACGCGATCCGAGAACCAGCCGGCCAGCGGGCACAGCGCGGCGGCGAACAGCAGCGCGAGCACGGTCACCAGCAGCGCGGTGCTGCGCGACAGGTGGCCGGCCACTTGCAGGTAGGTGGCGAAGTAGGTGGTGAACGTGTAGAACGACAGCGCCGTGACCGACACGAACGCGCCGAGCTTGACGATGTTCCACGATTGCGAGCGCAGCGTTTCGGCCAGCGGCGCGTGCGCCACCTCGTGCTTGCCTTCGAGCGCCTGGAACGCGGGCGTTTCGTTGAGGTTCACGCGCAGGTACACGCCGATCAGGCCCACGGGCGCTGCGATCAGGAACGGCACGCGCCAGCCCCAGTCGATCATCGCCTGCGACGACAGCGACGCTTCGAGCAGGTAGGCCACCACGGCCGCGCAGGCGAACGACGAGAAGGTGGACACCGGCACGAAGCTGCCGAAGAACGCGCGCCGGTCGCGCGGCGCGTGCTCCATCACGTAGGCGCAGGCGCCCGCGTATTCGCCGCCGGCCGAGAAGCCCTGCACGCAGCGGATCACCGTGAGCAGCAGCGGCGCCCACCAGCCGATGCCGGCGTAGGTCGGCAGCAGGCCGATCAGCGTGGTGGAGCCGGCCATCAGCAGGATCGTGAAGGCCAGCGTGCGCTTGCGGCCGATGCGGTCGCCCACCACGCCGAAGAACAGGCCGCCGAGCGGGCGGAACGCGAACGCCACGGCGAACACCGCGAAGGTTTTCAGCAGCCCGATGGTCGGGTCGCCGCTCGGGAAGAATTCGCGCGTGAGGATGGTGGCGAGAAAGCCGTAGGCGGCGAAATCGAACCATTCGACGAAGTTGCCGATCGACGCGGCCGCGATGACGCGGCGCAGCGTCCGGGTGTCGACGTCCTGGGTGGCCTGAGCTGACATGGTGCTTCTTCCCCTGTAAATGTCGGTGTGGTCCGATATCAAAAACGAGGGTAGAGACTCAAAATACCTAGGTCCATACGTGTCAATTACCTAGGTATTCAGGTGCAGATCGATGCGGTCAAGCTGGCCGGTCGGCCTGTTGAAACCGGCCGTCAGCCGTTTGTGTGCGACAAGGTGGCGCAGGGTAACCCCGTGTTCCGGGTTGGCGCTGCGGGGCGGTTCGGGCATGATATTGAGAATTATTATTATTTATGTTCCCTGCCGCAATGCTCCTTTCCGATTTGCCCAAGAATGCCTCCGCGACCGTCGTCGCCGTCGCCGATGTCACCCAGCCCGATCCCATTGCCCAGCGCCTGCGCGATCTCGGTTTCGTCTCCGGCGAAGCCGTGCGCGTGGTGGCGCACGGCCCGTGGCGCGCCGATCCGGTGCTGATCCAGATCGGCTCCACGCGCTTCGCGCTGCGGCGCACCGAAGCCGCGCGCGTGACGGTCGAGGGCGTTCGCTGATGAGGGCTCCGTCGCTTCGCATCGCCCTGGTCGGCAACCCGAACTGCGGCAAGACCGCGCTGTTCAATCAATTGACGGGTGCGCGACAGAAGGTCGCCAACTATGCCGGCGTGACCGTCGAGCGCAAGGAAGGGCAGTTCCAGGCGCCGTCGGGGCGCACGGTGCAGGTGCTCGACCTGCCCGGCGCGTACAGCTTCGATTCGGCCAGCCCGGACGAACGCATCACGCGCGACCTGCTGCTCGGCCGCTATCCGGGCGAGGCGCGGCCCGAACTGATCGTCTGCGTGGTCGACGCCACCAACCTGCGGCTGCACCTGCGCTTCGTGCTGGAGGTGCGGCAGCTCGGGCAGCCGGTGCTGGTCGCGCTGAACATGATGGACGAGGCCGCGCGGCGCGGCATCGCGATCGACGTGCCGACGCTCGAACGCGAGCTGGGCGTGCCGGTGATCCAGACGGTGGCCATCAAGAAGCAGGGCGCGGGCGCGCTGATCGCGGCGATCGATGCGCACCGGCCGGTTGCGGCCGAACCCGCGCAAGCGATGCAGGCCAACCATGCCAAC
>NZ_BAAILN010000084.1:25642-58126 GCF_054589155.1 Burkholderia sp. 3C | reverse complement strand
CGGCCGCTTCAAGCGCCGACGTCCACGCCCAGGTGCGCGCGCTGCTCGCCGCGGCCGTGACGATGCCGCGCTCGACCGACGAGCGCGACGACCGGCTCGACCGCTGGACGCTGCACCCCGTGTTCGGCCTGCTGATCCTGGCGCTGGTGATGTTCGTGGTGTTCCAGGCGGTGTACTCGGTCGGCAAGCCGATCACCGACGCGATCGGCGACGGCTTCGACTGGCTCGGCACGATCGTCGGCGCGTGGCTGCCGGACGGCCCGCTGCACAGCCTCGTCACCGACGGCCTGCTGACCGGCCTCGGCACCGTGCTCGGCTTCCTGCCCGAAATCCTGGTGCTGTTCTTCTTCATCCTGGTGCTGGAAGAGTCGGGCTACCTGCCGCGCGCGGCGTTCCTGCTGGATCGCATGATGCTGTCGGTGGGGCTGACGGGGCGCTCGTTCATCCCGTTGCTGTCGAGCTTCGCCTGCGCGATTCCGGGCGTGCTCGGCACGCGCAGCATCACCAACCCGCGCGACCGGCTCGCGACCATCCTGGTCGCGCCGCTGATGACCTGTTCGGCCCGGTTGCCGGTGTATGCGCTGCTGATCGGCGCGTTCATCCCGATGCGCAAGGTGGCCTACGTGTTCAACCTGCAGGGCATCGTGCTGTTCCTGCTGTACGCGGCGGGCATTGGCGGCGCGATGCTGGTGGGCTGGATCATGAAGAAGCTGCGCGGCGGCAGCGACGAGCAGGCGTT
The DNA here is from genome assembly GCF_054589155.1 of Burkholderia sp. 3C. Lineage (NCBI taxonomy): Bacteria > Pseudomonadati > Pseudomonadota > Betaproteobacteria > Burkholderiales > Burkholderiaceae > Burkholderia > Burkholderia sp. 3C. The sequence continues at coordinate 57,387 of NZ_BAAILN010000084.1, read as the reverse complement.
GCTGATGGAGTTGCCCTCGTATCGCGTGCCGCGTGCGCGCGACATCGGCCTGGGCCTGTGGGAGCGCGGCTCGATCTTCCTGAAGCGGCTGACCGGCGTGATCCTCGCGCTGACGGTGCTGATGTGGTTCGTCTCGACGTTCCCGTCGCCGCCGGCCGGCGCCACCGGCCCCGCGATCGACTACAGCATCGCCGGCTATCTGGGCCGCGGGCTGGAAGTGATCTTCGCGCCGCTAGGCTTCAACTGGCAGATCAGTTTGTCGCTGATCCCGGCGTTCGCCGCGCGCGAAACGGCCGTGGCCGCGCTCGCCACCGTGTACGCGGTGGGCGGCGGCGACAGCGACATCACCAGCCTCGCTCATGCGCTGACCGCCAACTTCTCGCTGGCGAGCGCGCTGTCGCTGCTGGTGTGGTTTGCATTCGCGCCGCAATGCATGTCGACGCTGGCCGTGATCCGGCGCGAGACGCGCTCGTGGAAGAACGTCGCGATCTCGTTCGGCTACATGTTCGTGATGGCCTACGCGGCTTCGTTCGTCACGTATCAGCTTGCACGGTGGCTGGCATGAGTACCGGCCTCGTTTTGCAGTACTGCGTGATCGGCGCGGTGGTGGCCGCCAGTTGCGGCGTGATGGTGCGCAAGCTCGCGCCGGCATGGTCGGCGCGTGGCATCGAGCGGGTGGCCGCGCATCTGGTCGAGCCGCAGCGCGCGGCGTGGGCGCGCTGGCTCGGCCGGCGCCTGTCGCGTTCGGCGGGCGCGGCGCAAGGCTGCGGGTCGGGGTGTTCGACTTGCGGCGGTTGCGGGACCGCGGCCGATGCGTCAGCGCCCGAAGAAGCGCCGCTGACGTTTCAGCCGCGCGCGGGGCGCGACTCGAACTGATCGGATCGCGTCCAGCATCGGCGCCCTCTGCGTGTTGCGGTCGATATCGCTCCGACTCACGCGAGGCGAATGCACCTCACCTGAGCGATCCCTCGCCCGCGAGCCACCCGGCGTACGGCCCCGGGAGGGCGCGAGACGCTCAAGCCCACCCCTCCCTCAGAACAAATCCTCGTGCCGGCAGTTGATCAGCAACTCGGCGATGCTGGCCGAATTCGGCAGTTCGATGGTGTTCGCGACGAGCCGCGCGATGTCCTCGGGCTGCGTCATCGCCTCGGCCGCCAGGTCGGCGATGCCGGCCGCCATCTCGGTGTTGACGAAGCCGGGGCACACCGCCACCGCACGCAGCCCGTCGTTCCAGCCGGCGCGGCGCACCGCGTGGGTCAGCGCCACGGTGGCGTGCTTCGACATCTGGTAGCCGACGTTGTCGTTGCGCACCCGCTTGCCCGACAGCGAGGCGATCTGCACGAAGCGCGCGTTGCCGGCGCGGCGCAGGTGCGGCAGCGCCGCCTGCACCAGCCGGAACGGCGCCTTCACGTTGATGTCGAGCGTTTCGTCGAGCAGGGCATCGGTGCCCTCGTCGAAGCTGATCGCGCGGCAGATGCCGGCGTTGCTGACCAGCACGTCGATGCGGCCGAAGCGCGCCAGCGTGGCGTCCACCCAGCCGCGCGCGGCGTCCGGGTCGCGCGCCTCGTAGCGCGCGGCGAGCAGGTTCGGGTCGTCGTCGCGCGCGTCGGGCCAGGCCGCGGCCACGCTCGACGGCTCGCGCACGCCGAGCGACAGCCGGTAGCCGCGCCGCCGCAACTCGTCGGCGATGGCGAACCCGATGCCGCGGTTCGCGCCGGAAATCATTGCCACCTTGTCCATGATCGGGAGCCTCCTGGGTTCAGAATCCGGCGTCGATGACGATCTTCGTGCCATCGGAAAAGCGCGTGAGCCGGAACGCGTGCGGGTCGACGAGCGGCGTGTCGTTGGTCACCAGGTCGGCCATCAGCCGCCCCGCGCCGGGGCCGATGCCGAAGCCGTGGCCCGAGAAGCCGGTGCCGATGAACACGCCCGGAATCCGCTCGACCGGCGCGATCACCGGAATCGCGTCGGGCGTCACATCCATGTAGCCGGCCCAGCGCTGCGCGATGCGCGCGCCGTTCAGGTGCGGAAACACCCGCATGAATTCGGCCAGCCCCGGATCGACGTAGCGCGCGATCGGCTCCGGGTCGAGCGTGCGCACGCGTTCGAATTCGGTCGGCCTGTCGAGCGCCCAGCGGCGCGGGCGGCGCAGCTCGTCGAGGAAGCGCCGGCCGATGCCGAGCCGCATCGCGCCGCCCTGGCTCTTCAATGCTTCGAGGTACTGAAAGAACAGCTTGAACGCGTCGGGCGTCAGGTCGGTCCAGGTGCGAAACCCGGCCGCGATCGTGTAGCCGCCGTCGTGGCGCTTGCGAAACGCGAAATGCTTGTTGCTGCCGCTGACCTCGGGGCCGCCCGCGAGCGGCTCGGTGCGCAGGACGGAGGCGCGCACCAGCAGTTGCGGCAGTTCGATGTCGAGGCTGCCGCAGAAATAGCGGGTCCACGCGCCGCCGGCCACCACCACGGCCGAACAGCGGATCGTGCCGTGCTCGGTCACCACCGCGCTGACGCGCCCGCCGCTGGTTTCGATGCCGCGCGCCGCGCACGGCGTGAGAATCGACACGCCGCGCCGACGCAGCGCGTTGGCGATGGCCGGCGCGGCCTTCTGCGGCTCGGCGCGCGCGTCGCTCGGCGTGTACAGGCCGCCCTTGTAGCGCACCGTCGAGCCGGGCAGCAGCGGGGCGATTTCGGCCGCGCCCACCTCGCGCGTGTCGAACGTGTCGCCGGCCTCGTCGCGCGCGCGGCGCAGCCAGTCGCGGTGATCCTCGATGGCCGCCTCGTCCTCCGACATGTAGAGGATGCCGCATTGACGGAAGCCGGCATCGGCGCCGATGGCGGCGTCGAGCGTGCGCCAGATCTTCAGGCTCTCGATCGCCAGCCGCAGCTCGCGCGGGTCGCGCCGCGTGACGCGCACCCAGCCCCAGTTGCGGCTCGACTGCTCGCCGGCGATATGGCCTTTCTCGCACAGCGCCACGGACAAGCCCTTGTCCGCGAGTGCGAGCGCCGTGCTGACGCCGATGATGCCGCCGCCGATCACCACCACGTCCGCTTGCGCGGGCACTCGGGTATCGCTGGCTACGGTGTCGACTGTCGGTCCCATGTTGGAGACGTCTCCTGGTGAGCGTTGGGTTGGCGGTATGTTCAGTGACGCGTCGAGAGGCGCGAGACGGCCGCGCGCACCGCGCGCCGCATCCCGGCCTTGCGGTCCGGGCGTTGCGAGCCCGGGTTGGCGTGGCGATTGGTCCAGCGGTCGATATGGTTGATCGCGTGGGTCAGCGGCACCGTGATCAGCAGATAGACTGCGCCGGCCGCCACCAGCGGCGACAGGTTCGCGGTGTTGACGGCGGAGTTCTGGCCGATCGTGAACAGGTCGCGCTGCGAAGTCAGCAGGCCGAGGAAATACACGAGGCTCGAATCCTTGACGATCGAGATGAACTGGTTCGCGAGCGCCGGCAAAATGCGGCGGATGCCCTGCGGCACGATCACGTAGCGCATCGAGGCCCAGTACGTCATGCCGAGCGCCTGGCACGCGTAAAGCTGGCCGCGCCCGACGCTCTGGATGCCCGAGCGGAAAATTTCGGCGATATAGGCCGACGAGATCAGCGCCAGCGCGACGATCGCGAGCGGGTAGGGGTTCGGCCCGAACAGCGCCAGCCCGATCGGCGCCAGCCCCTGGCCGACCACCAGGATCACGAGCGCGGCGGGCAGGCCGCGGAACACGTCCACGTAGACACGCGCCGGCACCGTCAGCCAGCGCGTCGGCGACACCAGCAGCAGCGCGAGAAACAGCCCCGCGACGATCCCGAGCAGCGTCGAGAACACCGACAACACCAGCGTGTTGACGAGGCCGGTATAAAGCAGCGACGGCAGCGACGACGTCAGCAACTGCCAGTCGAGAAAGTTCTCGATGAACGCCTGCATGATGGACTCCTCGTGAAAGTGGCGGGGCCGGGTGGACGGTTGGGCGAGGGCGATCAGCCGCCCGTCTTCATGGCGTACGGCGGCAGGCTGGTCGGCGTCGGGTAGGTCGGGTTGAACTGCTTGTAGAGCTTGAGCCAGGTGCCGTCGGCCACCAGCGCATTGATCGCCTGGTTCACGGCCGCCTCCAGCTTGGCGTTGCCCTTGCGCATCGGGAAGCCGGCCGGCAGGTTGACCGCCGAGATGTCGAGCTTGTCCTGCAGGTTCATCTGCGGGTACTTGGCCTGCAGGCCCACCGCCAGCGTCTTGTCGATGAAGTAGCCGTCGATGTATTTCGAGCGCAGTTGCAGGAAGCCCGCGTTCAGGTTCGGGAAGCGCACCACTTGCGCGCCCGGAATGTAGGTATCCGAATAGGTGTCCTCGATGGTGCCCTGGATCACGCCGATCCGCTTGCCCTTGACCGAGGCGATGTCCGACGTGATCGGGCTGCCCGGCAGCGTGGCGACGCTGAGCAGGCCGGTGAGGTAGCCCTCGGAGAAGTCCACCATCTTCAGGCGTTCGGTGGTGATCGAGATCGAGCCGGCCGCCACGTCGAGCTGGCGGTTCGCCACGCCGGGCAGCATGCCGGCGAAGTCCTGCGCGCGGAACTCCACCTTCAGCCCGAGCTTGGCGCCGATCGCGCGCAGCAGCTCGACGTCGAAGCCGGTCATCTGGCCGTTGTCGACATACGAATACGGCTTGTTGTTGGCGTCGACACCGGCGATCAATTGGCCCGGCGTCAGCGTGCCGAGGTCGTCGGCATGGGCGGCGGAAGCGGCGGCGAGGGACAGCGGCACGGCGACGGCAATGGCGCGGAGGAACTGGCGGAAGCGCATGACGGAACTCCTTCTTCTCGAGGTGGACGCAACAATGAAACGTGAGGGCAAAACCAGGGGCGGGCCGGGCACGGCCCGGATCAATGCAGGATGCGCGACAGGAAATCCCGGGCGCGCTCGGAACGGGGCTGGGCGAAGAAGCGTTCGCTGGTGTCGTCCTCGACGATCGCGCCGCGATCCATGAACAGGATGCGGTCGGCCACGCGCCGCGCGAAGCCCATCTCGTGCGTCACGCACAGCATGGTCATGCCGTCGCGCGCCAGTTCGGTCATCACGTCGAGCACTTCATGCACCATCTCCGGGTCGAGCGCGGAGGTCGGCTCGTCGAACAGCATGGCGATCGGGTCCATCGACAGCGCGCGTGCGATCGCAACGCGCTGCTGCTGACCGCCCGAGAGTTGCGACGGGAATCGATCCTCGTGCGCATGCAGGCCCACCCGGCGCAGCAGCGTGCGTGCCCGCTCGGCCGCCTCGTCGCGGCGGCGCCTGAGCACCTTGACCTGCGCCAGTTCGAGGTTCTCGCGCACCGTCAGGTGCGGAAACAGTTCGAAGTGCTGAAACACCATGCCGACGGTGGCGCGCAGCGCGCTCAGTTGCGCGGCGCTGCCGCCCACCGGCCGGCCGTCGATCTCGATCTCGCCCTGCTGGATCGATTCCAGCCCGTTGATCGACTTGATCAGCGTGGATTTGCCGGAGCCGGACGGGCCGCAGATCACCACCACCTCGCCGCGCGCGACGCTGGCCGAGCAGTCGTCGAGCACGCGGTTTTCGCCATACCATTTCGATACCTTGCGCAACGTGATCATTGCGGACTCCTGCGAATGGGAACGGAAAGGAGAATCAGGCGAGTGCGGCGCGCTGGCGGCCGCTCCAATAATCGTTGAATTCGTAGAGCGCCGCCCCGACCGGCACCGCGAGCGGGCGCGCCAGCGAGGCCGGGTCGAGCGGAAAGCCGCCCTCGGCGAACGGGCCGGCCTCGGCCGCCGCGCCCACGATGCGCCGCGCGATGCGCTGGCCGAGCCAGGTCATCAGCGCCACGCCGTTGCCGTTGCAACCGACCGCGTAGTGGATGCCGTCGGCCTCGCCCAGATGCGCGAGGCGGTCGTTCGTCATCGCCACGAAGCCTTTCCAGGCATGCGTGAGGCGCACGTCGCGCAGGGCGGGCCACAGCGTCACCAGCTTCGCGTAGAGCCGGCGCGCGGCGTCGCGCTCGTCGAGCTCGCGGATCGCCGGGCGCGAGCCGAACAGGATGCGCGTGCCGTCGGGCGACGGGCGCGTGTAGAACAGGTTGCGCTTCGAATCGCTGACCATCCGGCGGCCCGGGTTCAGCGCGTCCATCAGGCCCGGCGGCAACGGCTCGGTGGCGATCTGGTAGCTGGCCACCGGCAGCACGCGGCGCGCGAGGAACGGCAGCAGGTCGCCCGTGTAGCCGTTGGTCGCGACCAGCACGCGGCCGGCCAGGATCGTGCCGCGCGCGGTGTGCACGCGAAAGCGGGCCGCGCCGGTGTTGCCGATGCGCTCGATCCTTTGCGCGGCGGCGTGCGAGTGCAGCGTCGCGCCACGGCGGCGCGCCAGTTCGCGCAGCGCGCGGTGGTACTTGGCGGTATGCAGGCCGCCGTACTCGTCGATCAGGATGCCGCCGTAGTAGTAATCGGTGCCGACCAGCGCGCGCTGCTCGTCGCGTGAAATCACGTGCACGGTCACGCCGGTTTTCTCGCGCAGCAGTTCGCCCTGGGCGCGCAGCGTGTCGAAGTGCTGCGTGGTGTAGGCGCCGAAGAAGCGGCCGCTGATGTGCAGGTCCGCATCGAGCCGCTCGCTGGCCACCAGTTGCTTGAGGAAATCGAAGCTCGCGATCGACTCGCGCATCAGCCGTTGCAGGCGCTCGGCCGACACGCCGCGAATCGCATTGGTCAGCGCGAGCTTCTGGCCGCTCGACACCATGCCGCCGCTGCGCGTGCTGCCGCCGGCGCCCAGTTCTTCCGCATCGATCACCGCCGTCGAGAGGCCGTGGCCCGCCGCCTCGGCGGCGGCCGACAGGCCGCAGTAGCCGCTGCCCACGATCAGCAGGTCGACCGAGGCCGGCAGCGGCGAGTGGTCGGTTTCGGGCGGCGCGGCATCCCACCAGTACGGTGCAACGCGGAACGCGTCATGAAACAGCAGGGTGTCGGGGCGCATCGGATTTCCCGGGTGCTCAAGTTGAAACCAGTCTAGGTTTGCGGCGCGCATCCGGTCAAATAGCGACAAAAACACCTTCCATTCATTTTTGATATGGCAATCTGATCGGGAATCCGAAGCGATCGACATCGGCCCGACAGGAGACGTTGAGCTCCTCCCGAAAAACCGTAGCGGCGAAGACTGGAGATTTCCGGCAAGGCGGGGGGACGTCGCCGCGCCAATAGTCTTTTTTGATTCGGTGATCACCGGATCTGATGACCGTTCTCGTCCGGCCCGCCGAATTTCGCCGGCCAGGCATAGCGGCTGGCTTGACTGCTTCGATCTTGAACTTATTCGTGTATCGCTTGCTGTTCATGCTGGCCGCTTCAAGCCATGGTTTATGGCAACCGTGGACACGCCAGGGTTCATGGCGCCGTCACGGCGAAGGTACCCAGCCCGCGTTGTTGTTCCATGAGGCGAACACCTTCGCACGCGTATTCAATCCGCTTAGGTCGGCACTTGTCGTCGCGTATGTCCCGTTGCGTCCGTTCGTGGGCAGCGCGTTGCCCGACGCATCCAGGCTGCCCATCTCGCGCCACCCTGCCACGGCAGTGGGGGACGCGGGGTTGGGCGCCGGGTTCGTGTACCAGCCGGCCGTCGCGACGTGCGTGCCGATCTGCGTACCCACGTAGGCCACGTCGTCGCAGCCGAGGTTCGCGTTCCCGAAGCTGCCGCTGCCTGTGTACGCGGTGGTGCAGTAGGTCGGCGAGCTCAGGCCGCCCGAGCGCGCCAGATAGGTGGCGCCGGCTGGCACCGCTGCATCGGCAGTCAGCGTGCCGTTGAGCACCACGAAACCCGGGAAGCCGTAGGCCGCGCGCGACTGGAATACATAGCCGCCGGAGGTGGGCGTGACAGGATCGGCGACCGTGTGCAATTCGCTCTGCTCGAACAGGGCTGCGTAGGGGGAGCCCCAGATGAAATCGACGTCGCCGGCGATCAGCGACTGATAGAACCACGCCCAGCCCTTGAGCTGCAGCGTGTCCTGCGCGCTCAGGAAGGTCATCTGCGTTGCCATGAGACGGCTGCCGTTCAGCGTCGCGCTGTTGTAATAGATCGCCTCGGCCTGATTGTTGTCGACAGCACTTTTCACGTGCGAATTCTGCAGCGTGAAGTTCGTCAGCTTCAACAGGTCGGCGCCTTCCACGAGCAGCACCGAGCGGCCTCCGCCGAGGCTGCGCCGCGTGCCGCTTCCCTCCGTCGTCAGCGTGGTTTGCGGGGCCGTCTTGCTGCCGCCGGTGGACGGGTTGTAGGACTCGTAGTTGTCGTCGTAGACGACCACGCCCGTGCGGCTTTGGCCCGCGATGGTCAGGTTGTTCACGTTGCGCAGGAACAGTTGCTCGTGGTAGCTGCCGTTCTCGATCGTGATGGTTTTGGCGTCATTCGCGTTGATACACGTTACGCAGCCATTTTGCATGATCCAGTCGAGCGCGCCCTGGACGCTTCGGAAGTCACTCGTGCCGCTGACGCCGACCGTCACGGCAGTAGGGGAGCTCGGCGCGGGTCTGGTCTGGAACGACCACGCGGTCGGGGTGCCGATGCCGCCGAAGGCTTGGCCGGCGATCTTGCCGTTCAGCACGCCGCTGTCGATGCTCACGGAATAGCGCGTGCCGTAGGCGAGCACACCGTCGTGCAGGCGCACCGTCGCTGTGTTGCCCGAGATCGTGACCGGCGTGTAGTAGACATAGCGCCATTGCGTGAGCGAGCCCACGTTGTTGCCGAGCTTGTCGACTTCGGTGTTGGCGGCCGGCATGTAGGTCTGGCTTTCGCCGCCGGCGGTGACTGGCGCGCCGCTGATGTCGATGATGTCGACCAGGCTGCCATCCGAAACGCGCGTCACCTTGATCTGTCCCGCGGCGCCGAGCGTCGGAGGGGCGTCGAACGTGATCGACAGGCGCGTGTCCGCATAGGCGGCGGTCTCGCCGTTGGCCGGAACGAGAGAGGCTGTCGCCGTGGCGGCCGCGGAGCCGGACCCGACGGCGGGCGTGGTGCCGATGGCCGAGGTCGGCGCGGAATCCGTGCCGCCGCATGCTGTCGCCGCGGCTGTCAGTGCGATGCCCGCGCACAGTTGCCAGCAGCGTTTGTGTGTCGACAAGAATTGCGTCATGGATCTCTGCTCCCGTTTGCGGGCCGCGGCCCGGTTTATTGTTCGTCATGCCAACTAACTGGACCCAATAAGCACTGCCTCGATCCATGCGCTCCAGCGGTTCTTCATCGCTTATGTGTTGCGACGTCATACAACATGGAGTGAAATTGGAGTGGCGCGACATAGCCGCTTCGACCTCTTCCGTTCTGCTCCTCTTGATAGCGAGCGATTCACTCGGAATACACGCCGAAAGTAAAACGATGGGATGAAAAAGGTTCGAGTGCAGGTGCGCTATGCGCGGATGTGGACATGTCGCCCGTCGTGAGTTTTGCAAGAAGGACGGCGCGATGTATCACCCGTCTTCTGAAAAATATCTGACAACGGAAATCGTATAAGTCGCGAAGTCGAGGCAACAAGCTCGGGCTTTCCCTAGCCGTAGATCAACTCAAAAACCATACCCATATGGATTTTTTGCGGATGATGTCCGTTCTCTTGCCGTCCGGGCGTGTAGTACGAGACAGCATTTTAATATCGGACATCAGATCACATACCTTTCCAAAAATTTTCAGTAAAAAGTTGATCGAATGGGTATATACCCGTAAGTCATAGTGAATGGAGGGGCCGGGGATCGGATATTGGAAAACCCCGTGCCATGCCGGATTCGATTAACGAAACGATTTTCCGCTTTTGTCGCTCGTCCGATCTTGGGTGAAACGAAATCGCGGACTCAAGCATCCGTGCGACCTTTCACTTTTTCGTTGTCCGTTATAGGATGACTGACCAAAAAAATCGATTCATCGACACACCAACCCGGCATCGTCGACGCACGATGACCAGACAGGAGACACCTTCATGAGAGCTTCTTCACGGACGCGTGGGGCACGCTTGCTGTGCCTGCTCGCAGCCTCGATCGCGACGGCCGCCACGCTGAGCGCGTGCGGCGGCGATTCGGACGCACCCACCTCCATCGGCACCGGCAGCCCGTCCACTGCCAATGCCGTGTTCCAGGTTGGGACAACGACGTCCGACGCGAACTTGCCGGCAGAGCCGAGCCTGCCCGCCGATGCTCAGGTGTGCAGCACGCTCGAAGCCAGCAATACGCTCGTGAGCCGCCCGGATGGCTCCCTGCCGCCCGAGGCCGATCCCTCCCTGGCAGGCGTGGGCAAGGCGGTGTCGCCGACCACGGCCAACCCCGACCAGGCGCGGATTCAGGCGGCGCTCGACGCCTGCGGGGCCGCGGTCGATGCGGAAGTGGGGGCGACCATCGCGGCGGCGGACGCCTCGGCCACTGCCGCGCAGAAGGCCGCGGCCGTTGCGAATGTCAACATCGCGGGGGCATCCGGCGAGGCGTTGGCCAAGCCCGCATACCACGCCAGCAAATTCGCTGTGCGCCTGGTGGTCAACAGCAGCGGTGGTGGCAACAGCTTCATCAGCGGCCCGCTGACGCTGCCTTCGGGCGTGACGCTGTGGATAGACAAAGGCGTCACGCTGTATGCCTCGCGTGACGTGAAGGCCTATGCGCCCGCACTCGCCGGCCCGTACTGCGCCAATACCGCCGTCAGCGCCACGAAGAGCGGGAGCTCGTCGAACTGCCTGGCGCTCATCACAGGCACCAACCTGGTCAACTCGGCGGTCGTCGGCGATGGTCGCATCGACGGCCGCGGCTACGCGGAAATCGTCACCTCGGATGCGAAATATCCGCTGATGAAGGTGGACCTTACCTGCTCGAATACCTATGCCGCGTACAAAACCGGCACCGTGGCGCCCGACGGTACGCCTTGCGACGACGGCGGCACGATGGTGGATTCGAAATCGTCGGTGCGCAACATGAGCTGGTGGGATCTGGCGTACCTCGGCAACATGGTGCAGAACGGCACCACCGGTACGGCTTCGCAGTCGAATTTCCGGCTGATGGTGTTCAACTACGCGAAGAACCTGACGCTGTATCGCATCACGCTCAACAACAGCCCGAACTTCCACGTGGTGCCGAGCGGTGTCGACGGCTTGACGATCTGGGGCGTGAAGGTGCAAACCCCGACGCTGGCCGCGTTCGCGAATCCTGCAGGAAATGGCAATCCCCTTTACACGGGCCAGACCTTCGGGGAGGACAACGTCAAGAACACCGACGCATTCGATCCGGGCTCGGCCTCGAAGGCCACCTCGGTCGCCCTCTCGACGGGTAGCACGACGAACTCCGCCGCCGGCGCGATCTCGTTCGACGGCTACCTGAAGAATTTCGTGTTTGCCTATAACTACGTGAGCACCGGCGACGACGACATTGCGCTCAAGGGCAGCAACAACCCGTCGCCAGCCGGTTCGGGCCTGTTTGGCGTGGATGGCAACCGCAACGTCCGCGCGGACCGTAAATGGGGCATCGTGATCGCTCACAACCACATCTACTGGGGACACGGCATCTCCATCGGCAGCGAGACGAACGCAGGCGTGACGAACGTGCAGGTCTACGACAACGCCTTCTGGGACTCGGAAGAGGGGCTGCGCATCAAGTCCGACTACGCACGCGGCGGCGAGGTAAGCAATATCAACTACGCGAACATTTGTATCCGGGACGCGACCAACGCGCTGCTCTTTACGCCGTACTACAGCACGAAGGCGCTGCCGGCGGGCGGTCCGCTGTATCCGAATTTCCACGACATCTCGATCTCGAATGTGGTGATCACCGGGTCGGCCGGTGTCAAGCTGCAAGGCTTCGAGGCGAATACGGGCGGTTTCGGCGAGCCGGCCTTCCCGCTTGTGATGAAGCTCACCAACGTGGTAGCGGACTCGCCGGACAACATCTCGGTGATCTCGTCGGACGCCAACCTCACACTGCAGAACGTGAACCTGCCGATCTTCGCCTCGACCGCGAACCGCGTCACGGTGAATGGCGTCGCCAACCACGCGCTGACCAGCAGCGGCGTGCTGGATTGCAGTAAGGCGTTCGTCGACTTCCCTGGCATCGATCAGTCGAATCCGTTCGGCACGACCTGGGCACCTTCGTTGTAATCGAGCGCGCGAGACGGAGCGTATCCGGCTCGCGCACTGATCGACGGTCCGCACCCGGATGTTGCCAAGGCGCGCGCCGGCCGCCTTTGGTGACGGCGCGATCTCAACGGCAACTGAAGCTCGCTGCCGAATTCACGTCGCCCGAACCGTTGTAGCGTGCAACCTGGGGATACGGGCATAGCGGCCGCGTGCGGCCGGCCCCCCACGAGGTCGGCACGTCCGCGTTCGGCACGGCGTTCGTCGCATCGCGCGCGGCGGCCGTGATCGCGGCCGGCGGCTGCCCCTGCTCGACCCACGCGACAAGCGGCGTCAGCATGTCGAACTGATCGGTCGCAGGCCCGCCCGAACAGTGGTTCATCCCCGGCACCGGATAGAAGCGGGCGAAATCCGACGCGTCGCCGCCGTTCGCCTGCGCGACCTTCACGTACCAATCGCGCGTGTCGTCGAACGAGAACACCGGGTCGCCCGAGCCGTGATAGGCGATCAGCTTCGCGCCGCGCGACTTCAGCGCGGAGAGATTGGTCTCGTCGGGCGGCGTCATGAACGACCAGGCGGATTGCGTGTACACGCCGTTCGTCGCGAAGATTGCCGGCGCGTCGTTGTCCATGTCGAAGCCGAGCGCGAAACCGGGCAGGTTCGCGAGCGTCGCGGCGGTTTTCGGCGGCGTCATGAACGTGAACGCCATCGCGGCCGGATCCAGGCTGACGGAATTCGACTGCTTCCATGCGGCCCAGCCGTTGCCGGCCACGCCCGGATCGTACGGAAAGCTCGCGTACAGCGCCGTGCCCGCGCTGTTGCGCGCACCGGCGAACACGTTCTCCAATGCGGTTTTCTGCGCAGGCGTCAGGCAGGCGCCCGTGCGCGTGCCGTTCGCGCAGGTGGGGATATCGGCATCGATGCCGAAGTGCGCCTGGCAGGCGGCGACGTCCTGCACCATGCCGTCGGCCGCGCCGTCGAGCGCATCGCATTTCTCGAGGATCTTCGCGCCGACGAACTGCCGCTCCGCGTCGGTGAGGCCGCTGCGGATGTCCGGCAACCCGTTCGCGCCGGTCGCCGACGCGATCTTCGCGAACTGCTGCGCACCGTACATCTCGCCGATCGCGGCCTTCGGCAAATGGAAGCCCGGATCGCCGACGATGATCCCGTCGTAGTCGGCCGGGTTGCGCACGGCCGTGACCATCGCGTGACGGCCGCCATTCGAGCAGCCGTCGAAGTAGCTGCGGTCGGGCGCCTTGCCGTACGCGAGCCGGATCACCTGCTTGGCCATCGGCGTCAGCGCGTCGACGGCGCCGTAGCCGTAGTCGATCCGCGCCTGCGGATCGATGCCGAACAGCGGATTCTGCGCGGCGCTGTGCCCGGAATCCGAGCTGATCACCGCGAAGCCCATGTTCAGCGCGTCGTTCAGCGGCCCGCCGCCGCCGATCTCGCCGGTGGCGGTCACCACGTTGCCGTCGAGCCCGCCGTTCGCCTGGTAGAAGAAGCGGCCGTTCCAGGCTTTCGGCAGGCGCATCTCGAAGCCGATCGCATAGGTGTTGCCGTCCACCGCGCTCACGCGCTCGTTCATCTTTCCCTCGATCACGCAGTGTTCGGCGATCGGCTGGCCGGCCACCGTCAGCGCGCCGGCGGCCGCGGTCGTCACCGACGTGAACGACGTGCTCGCATACGCGAGCTTCCCGGCGAGCGCGTCGCAGGTCTGCGCCATCGCGGCCGGCGTGGCCGCGCTCAGGTGAGTGGGCGCGGAACTGACCGAATCGTCGCCGCCGCAACCGGCGAGCACGATTGCGGAAATCGGCGCAATGAAGAGGAATGCAGAATGTCTGTTCAAGATAACCTCCGTTCGTCGATCTGCCGGGTCAGAACATGTGCTTGATACCGACCATCGCACCGAGCTGGCCCATTCCCTCGCCGGGCGTCGTGCCGGCCCCGCCGCCGCTGACCGCGTAGCGCGCATGCGCGCTGTTCCACAGGTAGGAGGATTGCGCGTAGACCGAGGTCCGCTTCGTCAGCAGGTAGGTTGCGCGCAGCGTTGCCATCGTCGCGCGCGTGTCGTGTGCGCTGTTGACGATCCGGTAGCCTTCGCCGTCGACGATGAAATCGGGCTTCATCGCATACGACGCGCCGACGAAGAACAGGTCGGAACGCGCGCCGGCCACGGCCGGCGAACCGCTCGACACGCGCCGGCCGATCCAGCCCGCGCCGATCCGCGCGCCCGCCGCCTGCGCGTATGCGCTCACGTGCACGCGCGCGTCCTTGCCCGCGCTGCTCGTGAAGGCGGCCGGCGCGACGCCGTCGAAGAAGTTCGCGGCCGCCCCCGCGCCGCCGCGCTGTTCCTCGTAGGAGGCGGCGGCGCCGAAATACGCGCTGTCGTACTTGAGCATGGCCGACCATTCGCGGCATTCGACCGCATTGCCAGGCACCTGCCCGGCGCACGTACCTTGCCCCGGCGAGTTGCCGGTGCCCGCGCCGTCGCGGCCGAACGAATACGCGGCGCCGAGCGTGACGCCGCGATAAGCGCCGATGTAGGTGACCGCGTTGTCGGCGCGGCCGTTCGGCACGTACGCATCGAGCGAGCCGAGCCCGTAGATGTCGGGGCCGATGATGTCCGCACCCTGCAGCGCGAGATAGGTCATCGTGTACTGGCGGCCGAACGCGAGCGTGCCGAAGCCGCCCTTCAGCCCGACGAAGGCCTGCCGGCCGAACAGCCGGCCGCCCTGGCCGAGATCGCCGCCACGCACGTTGAAGCCGCTTTCGAGCGTGAAGACGGCCTGATACCCGCCGCCGAGCTCTTCGACGCCGCGCAGCCCCCAGCGCGACGGCAGTTCGCCCGTCACGGCCGGCATGCGCACCACGTGATCGCCGGCCGCGTTCGCATGCGTCACGAACTCGACGCCCGTATCGATGATCCCGTACAGCGTCACGCTCGACTGCGCGCGCGCGCCCGGCGCGACGAGCGCACAGCATGCGCCGGCGGCCAGCAGGCCATTCCTGGTGTTC
This sequence comes from Burkholderia sp. 3C, assembly GCF_054589155.1. Taxonomy (NCBI): domain Bacteria; kingdom Pseudomonadati; phylum Pseudomonadota; class Betaproteobacteria; order Burkholderiales; family Burkholderiaceae; genus Burkholderia; species Burkholderia sp. 3C. Next base: position 42,303 of record NZ_BAAILN010000084.1, on the reverse strand, counting down.
TTCTTCATGTCGTTGTGTCTCCAGACCTCAGGTGATTGCACGCTCTGACGGCGCGCATTGAAAAACCGGGAAATGTCAGTCGCGCGCACGCGGACGGCGGATCAGCAGCAGCGCGGCGCCGGCCGCGACGAGCGTGACGGGGATGCTCGCGCCGATCACGACCGGTGCGCTGCGGCCGGCGGCCAGCAGCGTCGCGGCGGCGAGCGGCCCGACGACCGAGCCGAGCCGGCCTACGGCCACCGCCGCGCCGACGCCCGTGCCGCGCATCGCGGTGGGGTAGTAGATCGCCGCGAGCGCATACAGCACCGATTGGCCGCCGATCACGAACATGCCGGCCGCGAACGCGGCGGCGGCCAGCGATGCGAAGCCGGGCGCCGCCGCCAGCGCGGCGAGCGACAGCACGATTCCGACGTACATGCCGCCGACCACGTGCGACGCGCGCATCCTGTCGAGCGCCGCGCCGATGCCGAGCGCACCGAGCCCGCCGCCCACGTTGAACGCGATCTGCACGATTCCGACGTGCTCGCGGTCGAGCCCACGCGCGGCCATCAGCGACGGCAGCCAGTTCAGCAGGAAATACAGGACGATCAGCGTGCAGAAGTAGCTGATCCACAATGCGAGCGTCGATACCGTGCGGCCGTCGCCGAACAGCGTTCGAGCGATGCCGGCACGCGCGGCCGGCATGTCGGCGACGTCGAGATACGCGCGCGATTCCGGCAGCCGCAACGCCAGCAACGGCAGCAGGAGCAGGGGCCCGGCGCCGCCGACGTAGAAGATGTGCCGCCACTCGGCGTCGCCTGCCAGCAGCACGCCGATCAGCGACGCGATCACGCCGCCGAACGGGATCCCGCAATACATCGCGGCCACCGCGGCGCTGCGCGCGCGGGGCGCGACCGCTTCCGACGACAGCGCGATCAGGTTCGGCATTGCACCGCCGAGGCCGATGCCGGTCAGCACGCGCACCGCGACGAGCATCGCGAAACTCGATACCTGCGCGGTGGCGATCGACAGCAGCCCGAACAGCGCAACCGATGCGATCAGCACGCGCTTGCGCCCGATCCGGTCGGCGAGCCACCCGCCGAGCATCGCGCCCGGCAGCAGCCCGAAGGTGCCCGCGCTGAACGCAATGCCCATCTGCGAGACGGTCAGCCCGAATTCGCGCGCCATGCGTGGCGCGGCAACGCCGACCGACTGCAGGTCGAGCCCTTCGAGCAGCGCGATCGCGAAACACAGCGCGAGTGTGGTCGCAACGGTCTGCCTTTCGGCAACGTAGGTGTTCATCGTGTCTCCAATCCTTGTTGTCTTGTCCTTGTTGTCTTGTCGTCGGCGAGCCTCGCCGGGCCGCTTGTCGTGCGCGTCGAGCGCCTGCCCGGGGCGGGCCGGCGCTCGATTGGCCGCCCTTTTTATCAGGCAGCCTGATTCACTGATCGTGAAAAATCCCGCCGATCGCCTCCGGCAGGTTGCCGCGGGTACCGCCAACCGCGTGCCTACGCGTAGATCACGTCGGGATCGCTGCGCGCCGGGTCGTACAACGCGTCGATCGTCGCCGCGCGATGCTGCTGCACGGCGGCCTGATTCAGCGAACCCTTGTCGGTCACTTCGCCGAGATCGAGCGACGGCGGCGTGTCCATCAACCGGATGCGCGCGACGAACGTCGATCCGCCGCTCGCGTGCCGGTTCAGCGCCGCGAGCCAGGTCCGGAATGCGGCGCGCACGGCTGGCGCGCGCAGCACGTCGGCCGCGGCCGCATCGGCGCCGAGCGACGCGAGCGCGCGGCAGGCGTCCAGGCGCGGAAACACGAGCAGGCCGATGTCGTCGCGGTTGATGCCCGTCACGACGACGTCCTGCACGTACGGGGCGCCGCTCGACACCGCGTTCGCGCGCAACGGCCCGACGCTGACGAACGTGCCGCTGCCGAGCTTGAAATCCTCCGTCAGCCGCCCGTCGAATTGCAGCCCGAATTCCGGCCGTCCCGGATCGGCGAACACCGCCGCGTCGCCGCTGCGGTAATAGCCTTCGTCGTCGAACACATCGCGCGGATCGACGTCCGCGTGCCAGTAGCCGCGCATCACGTTCGGCCCCTTGAAGCGCAGCTCGAGCTTGCCGCCGGACGGCGCGAGCTTCACGTCGCAACCGGGCGCGGGCAGGCCGATATAGCCGGAGCGCATCAGCGGCCCCGTCGTAAACAGGCACGACGGCGACGTTTCGGTCATGCCGAGCCCGGCCATGATCCGGATCCGCTCGCCGCAATGCGTGCCGGTCACACGGTCGAGCCGGTCCCAGGCAGCCTGCGACAGCCCCGCACCGCCGAAGAAGTACAGTTTCACGCGCGAGAAGAACGTGTCGCGCAGCACGGCATCGCGTTCGAGTGCGGCGGTCAGTTCTTCCCAGCCTTTCGGCACGTTGAAGTAGATCGTCGGCGCGATCTCGCGCAGGTTGCGCACCGTTTCGTCGAAGCGGCCGGGCACCGGGCGCCCGTCGTCGATATACAGCGTGCCGCCGTTATAGAGCGCGATGCCGAGGTTGTGACTGCCGCCGAACGTGTGATTCCATGGCAGCCAGTCGACCAGCACCGGCGGCTCGCGCGTCAGCTCGGGCATCGTCTGGCGCAGCATCTGCTGGTTGCTGCACAGCATCCGGTGCGTGGTCGGCACGGCCTTCGGCCGCTTGGTCGACCCCGACGTGAACAGAATCTTCGCAAGATGGTCGGGGCCGATCGCCGCATGGCGCGCGTCTATCGTGCGCGGTTCGGTAGCCAGCAGACGCGACAGCGGCACGGCGTGCTCCGTCGCGTCGGCATCGCGCCCGACGATCAGCGTCGCGTCGGCCGGCCGCGCCGCGTCGAGTGCGCGGGCGAACGCCGCGCGATCGGCGACGAACACCGCGCCCGGCCGCAGCACGTCGAGCGTGTGGCGCAGCTTGCCGTAGTCGGTGGACACCAGCGAGTAGGCGGGAGAGATCGGCGCGTACGGCACGCCGGCCAGCATCGCCGCGAACATCAGCTGCAGGTGTTCGAGATCGTTGCCGGACAGCACCGCGAGCGGACGCTCGACCGACAGGCCGAGATCGACGAGGCCCTGCCCGAGCGCGCGTGCGCGTTCGAGCATCTGCGCGTACGTGATCTCGATCCAGCGGCCGCCGTCGTCGCGTCGCGCGGCCAGCACGCGGTCGGGGTGGGCCTCCGCGCCGTTGACCAGGCAGTCGGTCAGCCGCTCCGGGTAGGCGCCGAGCGGTTCGCGCGCACGCAGGTGCCAGGTGCCGTCCTCGGAGCGGTGCATGTCGGCGGCGCCTTCGGCCACCGCCGCCGCGCGGTAGTGCACATCGGCCGCGCCGCGCGCGGCGTCGTGAGGAGCTTGGGATACGTTCATCGTCGCGTCGCTCATATCGGATAGTGACGCGGCGTGGTCTGCACGGTGATCCAGCGCAGCTCGGTGAACTCGGCGATCGACGCGCGGCTGCCGAAGCGGCCATAGCCGCTCGCCTTCGTGCCGCCGAACGGCATCTGCGCTTCGTCGTGCACGGTCGGGCCGTTGATGTGGCAGATCCCCGACTCGATCCGTCGCGCCACCGCCATGGCGCGTGCGACGTCTCGGCTGAACACGCTCGCGGACAGCCCGAACTCGCTGTCGTTCGCAAGCTCGACCGCTGCGTCATCGCTGTCCGCGCGCAGGATCGCGACGACCGGCGCGAACGACTCCTCGCGGTACAGACGCATCTCGGGCGTCACGCCGTCGACGATCGCGGGCTGCATCGTCGCGCCTTCGACGCGACAGCCTAGCGGCAGCCGCGCGCCGTGAGCCCGCGCGTCCTCGACCAGCGCCGCTGCGCGCTCGGCCGCCGACGCATCGACCATCGTGCCGAGCGGATGGCCTGCCCGCGGATCGCCCGCGACCAGCAGGCGCGCCTTCGCGGCAAGCCGCTCGACGAGCGCATCGGCGATCGGCCGCGCGGCGATCACGCGCTCGGTCGACATGCAGATCTGCCCCTGGTTGAAGAACGCGCCGAACGCGATCGCATCGACCGCCGCGTCGAGATCGGCATCGTCCAGCACGAGGACGGGCGCCTTGCCTCCCAGCTCGAGCAGCACCGGCTTCAGGTGCGCGGCGGCGTGGCGCGCGATGATGCGCCCGACGTGGGTCGATCCGGTGAAATTGATGCGCTTCACGTGCGGATGCGCGATCAGCCGCTCGACGAGCGCCGGCGCGTCGGCCGCCGCATGCGTGATCACGTTGACGACGCCCGCGCCGAGTCCCGCCTCGTCGAGCACCGCGCCGATCAGCGCATGCACGCCGGGGCACGCTTCGGACGCCTTCAGCACGACTGTGTTGCCGCAGGCGAGCGGCATCGCCAACGCGCGCGTCCCGAGGATCACCGGCGCGTTCCACGGCGCGATGCCGAGCACCACGCCGCACGGCGCGCGCATCGCGAGCGCCAGATTGCCGGGCACGTCGGACGGGATCACGTCGCCGGCGATTTGCGTGGTCATCGACGCAGCCTCGCGCAGCATGTTCGCCGCGAGCGTGACGTTGAAGCCGATCCAGCCGGGCGTCGCGCCCGTTTCGGCAACGCCGGCCGCGACGAAGGCGTCGATGCGCGCGTCCATCAGGTCGGCGGCCTTCAGCAGCAACCGGCGGCGCGCTGTCGGCGCGAGCGCCGCCCATGCGGGAAAGGCACGATGCGCGGCGTCGACTGCCGCGTCGGCGTCGGCGAGGCCGGCCGCCGGGGCGCGCGATGCGAGCGCGCCCGTCGCGGGATCGAGCCGGTCGAAGGTGCGGCCGTCGCGTGCGGCGCACCGCTCGCCGGCGATCAGCATGTATCTGTCGGTCATGTCGTCTCCTGCCCTGTCTCTTCCGGTCGGGTCAGCGCTTGTACGCTTGCAGGCCGGGCTTGATCGTCTTGTCGTCGAGGAACTGCCTGAGCCCCTTTTCGCGCCCCTGTTCCGGATCGCGCAGTTGCGCCTGGTCCAGCTTCGCGTACAGATAATCTTCGCATTGCTCCCACGTCAGCTCGCGCGAACGCTTGAAGCCGTGCTTGGCCGCGCGCAGCACGACCGGATTCTTGTCCATCAGCCGCGCGGCGAGCGCGATCGTCGCGTCGCGCAGCCCGGCGAGCGGCACGCTGCTGTTCACGAGCCCCATGTCGGCCGCCTCCACGCCGGTGAACGTGTCGCCGGTCATGATGTAATGCAGCGCGCGGCGGTGTCCGACCGTGTCGGCCATCGCCTTGCTGACAAGATTGCCGGGCGGGATGCCCCAGTTGATCTCCGACAGCCCGAACACGGCTTCGTCGGCGGCAATCGCGAGATCACACGCGACGAGCGGCGAGAAGCCGCCGCCGAAACACCAGCCGTTCACCATCGCAATGGTGGGCTTGGCGTACATGCGCAGGCGGCGCCATTGCCATTCCGACGCGTCGCGCCGCACCTTTTCCTGCAGCGCTTCCGGGCCGCCATCGATCTCGCGGAAGTATTCCTTCAGGTCCATGCCGGCCGTCCATGCGGCACCGGCTCCGGTGAGAACGAGCACTTTCGCCTCGTCGTCGAACTCGACCGCGTCGAGTACCTGCAGCATCTCCTGATTGAGCGTCGGGCTCATTGCATTGCGCTTTTCCGGGCGGTTCAGCGTGACCCACGCGATGCCGGCCTCCACCTTCACTTCGACGGTCTGCCAGCGCTTGTCGTACTTGCTCATGTGTTTTCCTGGTTTGCGTTGCTGTGCGATTCGGCACGCAGCATTCCTGCTGCGGACGGCTTCATTTAATATCAGGCTACCTGATATATCAAGCGGTATTCGCGGCGGTGTAAACCCGTATCGGGATGTAATGGAGAAGGCGGGCGCGAACAGGCGCCCGGCAGTTGCGATGAAGGGGAGAGGGGCTGCCGTTGCCGGCGGGAAGGTCAGCCGCGCAGGTTGCGCGCGAAGATTTCCAGCACGCGTTGCACGTGCACGGCGTCGTCGGCGCAGAAATCGCCGAGCATGGTCGTTTCGAGCGGGCGCAGCACGGTTTCGCATTCGCGCAGCATGGCCGCGCCTGCGTCGGTCAGCGTCAGCAGGATCACGCGGCCGTGCGACGGATCGGCCTCGCGCGTGACGAAGCCGCGGCGCGCCATCACGCTCATCACCTCATTTGCCGATTGCGGCGTGATGAACGAGCGCTCCGCAAGCTGTGCGTTCGACGATGCGCCACGTGCTTCGAGCACGGATAGCGCCGTGTATTGTGCAAGCGTGATGCCGAGCGGCGCGAGCGCGTCGGTCATGTGGCGGCGCAGCAGCCGGTCGAGAGCGCCGATCGCGTAGGTCAGGCGCTGCGGGATACGCGCCTTCGGCTTGTCGCCGGCTGCTGCCTGAGTGGCGGTCTTCGCGGTGCGCTTCGGGTTCGCAGGTTTGGTCGAGGTGGAGCTCATGGGGCGGGCAGGGTGGGGTTGCGAGCCATCTTACCAGCAGGGATTGCCCGGGCTCGCGGCGCAGATTCGCCATCGATGACGCGTCGAGCGCGGTTCGCTGGCCGGCGCTGGCGCCCTGAGCCGCACCACCTGAGCGCTATCAACATGTTGCGATGGGCGGCGGCGGACGCCGCGACACTCAGATCGCCACCTGCTCGCGCAAGTACGCGACCAGCGTCTCTCGCATGGGGTGCTCGACGAACGGGGTGCGTCGCAGGACAGCATGTAACGAACCGGTCCAATTGATTGGATGCATAGACGCTCGCTGATTAACGCGAAATCGATGTCAGTGCGACCTGAGCCGCATCATGGAGACAACCGGCAAGGGCCGGCGCCGCGTTAATTGTTGCCTGCGAGAGCGCGCAGCGCGCCGAGGCCGATCCCCAGATCATGCAAGCGCAATGGGATGCAAAAAAATGAAGAGCAAGAGGCGCGAGCATCTGGTCGCTGCCTCTCCGATCTTTACGATCCGATACGTCTGGATGTTTGAGAAAGGTCGTGACTTTCAGTTTTTTTGCGAATGCTAGAGTGCGATGAGTGCCCAGAAGAACATGGGGCAAAAAGTCGGGACTTTTTTGGACGGCGAGAACGGCACATGAATCAACGGCAGATCGAGGCGTTCCGGTTGGTGATGCTGCGCGGCTCGATGACGGTTGCCGCCGACGAGATGGGCACCTCGCAGCCGAGCGTGAGCCGGCTGATCGCGGAGCTGGAGGCTGCCACCGGGCTCGCGCTGTTCGTGCGGCAGGGCGGGCGGATTCGCGCGACCGATGCGGGCACGGCGTTCTATCACGAGGTCGAGCGCAGCTTCGTCGGGCTGGAGAAGCTGGTGCAGGCCGCCCGCGAGATCAACCAGCTCGGCAGCGGGCGGTTGCGGCTGGTGGCGGCGCCGATCATGGCGCTGTCGTTCCTGCCCGGCGTGATCGAGGATTTCCTGGCCGAGCACCCGCGCGTGGCGGTGTCGCTCGAAATGCGCAGCGAAAGCACGATCCAGCGCTGGGCCTCGTCGTCGAACTGCGATATCGGCTTCTCCACCACCCTGCCCGACGTGGTCGGCGTGACCAGCACCGACCTGTACCGGCTGCCCGGCCTGTGCGCGCTGCCGGCGGGGCACGCGCTGGCAGCGCGCAAGCGGATCGCGGCGGCCGACCTGCGCGGCGAGCGGCTGATCCTGCCGTCCTATGCCGACGACACGCGCGCGGCCGTCGATCGCGTGCTGCGCCGGGCGCGCGCCGACCAGGTGGCGGCGATCGAAACGCCGTATGGCGCGACGATCTGCGCGCTGGTCGCGCGCGGGCTGGGCATTGGCATCGTCAACCCGCTGGCGGTGGAGGACACCAACCCGGCGCGCATCGTGTTCCGGCCGTTCTCGAAGGACATCGTGTTTCGCGGCTTCACGGTGTGCTCGCAGTGGCAGCAGGAGAAGCCGGTGGTGCGCGCGTTCCTGGCGATGGCGCACGCGCGCATGGAAAAGATCGTGCGGGGGCTGCGGTAGCGGCGCGGCGGGCGATCGAAGCGCCCGACGAAAACGTCTGACGAAATGCTGCGGATACCTATTCAAACCGGTGCGCCGCGCGTCGATAGGGATAGTCGGCCAACATATCCCTAAAAACAGCCAAGCTTTGTGCCGCCGGCGCCGCCCGGTGCGATACTGCCGCTCATCACATTCGCATCGGGAACGGGGATGAATACGACGCAGAACATGGGCGTCTTTGTGCGGGTGGCCGAAACCGGCAGCTTCACGGCGGCCGCCACGATGTTGCGCACTTCCACCGGGCAGGTGTCGCGCGCCATCTCCGATCTGGAGCAGCACCTGAGCACGCGGCTTCTGCAACGCAATACGCGGCGCATGTCGCTGACCGAGGCCGGCGAGCGCTACCTGGTGCATTGCCGGAAGATCCTGGCCGACCTCGAATTCGCCGAGGCGGAGTTGCTGACCGGGCAGCGCGCGCCGGTGCCGGACGGCCCGCTGCGGATTCACTCGATGACGAGCTTCGGCACGCATTACCTGGTGCCGCTGATCGCCGAGTTTTCGCGCAGCTTTCCGCGCGTGCGGATCGACCTGACGCTGGCCCAGCAGCCGGTGGATTCGCTCGACGAGATGCACGACTGCGCGTTCATCGTCTCGAACGTGCTGCCCGAGCCCGGCCCGGGCAACCAGCGGCTCGGCGAGATCGCCTGCATCGTGTGCGCCGCGCCGTCCTATCTGGATGAGCACGGCACGCCCGAGCGGCCGTCCGACCTGCGCGATCACGCGTGCCTGCAACTGCGCGCGCCGGGCATTCCGGCGATCGACTGGCGTTTCGACGGCCCCGACGGCGTCGAGCGCGTGCAGTTCGACCGCTATCCGTTCGTCATCAACGTGGCCGATTCGATGACGGTGGCGATCCGCGAGGGCATGGGCATCGGCCTGCTGCCGGCCTCGTTTGCGCTGAACGGCCTGCGCGACGGCACGCTGCGCCGCCTGCTGCCGGGCTACACGATGGCGTCGATGAGCGTGGATATCGCCAGCACGCCGCACCGGCTGCTCAACGCGCCGCTGAACGCGTGGCTCGATTTCCTGCCCGAGCGGCTCTCGGCGCGGCTGGCGCAGGATGCCGACGCGTTGCGCGGCGACACCGGCGGCCCGGAGGCCGTCGCGCATGCCTGAGCGCATGCCTGAGCGCACGCCCGAGCGCCGCCGCGCGTTCGGCTGTCGGCCGTCATGAGGCAACCCGCTTACGCGCAGCTTCCGGCCGGATTCGATCCGGACTACTACACAGCGAGCGCGGTGGCGATGCAAGTGGACGTGCGCGACAACGAGATCGAGCAGCCGTTCCACCGCCACCGGCGCGGCCAGCTCGTAATCGCGCGGCGCGGCTTCGTGACCTGCCTGGTCGAGCGCGGCGTGTGGGTCGTGCCGCATGGCTGCGGCGTGTGGATTCCGGGCGGCATGCCGCACAGCAACCGCGTGGCGGCCGACGGCGAAATCGCCTTGCTGTTCGTCGAGCCGGGCGCGGCGTGCATGCCGGATGCCTGCTGCACGTTCGCGATTCCGGCGCTGATCCGCGAATTGATCGCCTATCTGGCGGCGCGTCCGCACGACTACGAGCCCGACAGCGCCACCGGCCGCGTGGCGGGCGTGCTGCTCGAACAGCTCGGCTCGATGCCGGTCGAGGATCTGCATGTGCCGATGCCGCCGAAGCGGCAGTTGCGCAAGATCGCCACCGCGCTGGTCAAGGACCCGGCCAACCGCGCGACGGTAGGCGAGTGGGCGCGGCAGGTGGCGCTCGGCGAGCGCACGCTCGCGCGGCTGGTGCTGGCCGAAACCGGCATGACGTTCGGCCGCTGGCGCCGCCAGTTGCATATCGTGACGGCGATTCAGAAGCTGTCGGCCGGCATGCCCGTGCAGCGCGTGGCGGCCGAGCTGGGCTATGAATCGGTCAATGCGTTCATCACGATGTTCAAGAATGCGTTGGGGCGTACGCCGGGGCATTATTTGCCGCGCAAGACGCGTGAGTGATGGGGCGCTTGGCGGCGTGCTTGACGGTGCGATCTTGAACGCCGGTTTCGCGAACGATGGCTGCGCGCCGTATCTTGTACCGCGCACCGCGCACCGCGTACGGAGCGATCCCCGTGCGCACGATGCGCGCCGATGGCAGAATCGACCCGGTCGAAGCGCGCGTGGCGGTGGAAACGCTGCTCGAATCCACGTTGCCGAGGCCGGGCGGTGCGACCCTCCGGTCCTGAACGCCGCCTCGTGCAAACCTCAGCGCAAGCCGCTTCGATTTCCCCCAGCCCTTTGACGCCCGACACCGCCATGCCCTTCGATCCCGATCTCGTGACCGCCTTCGCGCCCACCGGCACCGTGCGCGCCTCCATCAACCTCGGCAACCCGATCCTTGCGAACCGCGATGCGGCGACTGGCGAACCGGTCGGCGTGTCCGTCGATCTGGCGCGCGCGTTCGCGGCGGAGCTGGGCGTGCCGCTCGAACTCGTGGTGTTCGATGCGGCCGGCAAATCGGTGGAGGCCGTGAGCGACGGGCGCGCCGATTTCGGCTTCTTCGCGGTCGATCCGAAGCGCGGCGAGACGATCGCGTTCACCGAGCCGTACGTGCTGATCGAAGGCTGGTATCTGGTGCGCGACGCCTCGCCGATCCGCACCAACGCCGACGTCGATCAGGCGCAGCATCGCGTGGCCGTGGGGCAGGGCAGCGCCTACGATCTGTTCCTCACGCGCGAGCTGAAGGCCGCGCAGATCGTGCGCGCGCCCACCTCGCCGGCCGTGGTGCAGACCTTCCTCGATCGCGACCTGGAGGTGGCGGCCGGCGTGAAGCAGCAACTGGAAGCCGATGCGGCGCATCTGTCGGGCGTGCGTTTGCTCGACGAGCGCTTCATGGTGATCCGGCAGGCGATGGGCGTGGCGCGTGCGCGCGGCGAGCGGGCGGCCGAGGCGCTGGGCCGCTTCGTTGAGGCGCACAAGCGCTCGGGCTTCGTCGAGGCGGCGCTGGCGCGTCACGGCATTCAGGGCGCGTCGGTTGCGCCGTTGGTGTAACGCCATGAGCGATTCGGCTTACGGCTTCGACGTGTTCGGACGGCATGTCGTGATCATCCGGCAGGACGGCGTGTGGCGAGCGTTCGATCTGGGCGCGGACGGCAAGCGGCGGCGCGCCGATTTCGAGGTCCCGGCGTTCATCGAGGCCGACGAACTGGCGCAGTATCTCGGCGACTTGTTCCACGAGAACGCCACGCCCGCGCGCGGCGAGGTGCGGCCGTTGCCGTCGGGCAGCGCCGTTTAGACGAGTAGCGGCCTAGCGAACCGCCGAACCGCCAAGCCAAGCCAAGCCAAGCCAAGCCAAGCCAAGCCAAGCCAAGCCAAGCCAAGCCAAGCCAAGCCGTCAAGCCAAGCCGTCAAGCCAAGTCATGCGGCGCCGACCGCACCGCTGTCCTGAAATCGCTCGAACGCGCCGAGCAGCCGATCACGCAACGCAGCCAGCGCCGGTCCTCTGCGGTCACGCGGGCGCGGCAGATCCACCGCGAACGCATCCTCCACCCGCCCCGGATTGGCCGCCAGCAGCACCACCCGGTCGCCCAGATACAACGCCTCGTCGAGATCGTGCGTGACCAGCACCGCCGCCATGCCGTGCCGCTGCACGACATCGAGCAGCAGCGTTTGCAGGCGCATGCGCGTGAGCACGTCCACGGCGCTGAACGGCTCGTCGAGCAGCAGCAGGTCCGGCTCGCCGAACAGCCCGCGCGCGATCGCCGCGCGCTGCGCCATGCCGCCCGACAACGCGGCCGGCAAGGCCGCCGCCGAACCGTCCAGCCCGACCTCCGCGAGCAGGCGCGCCACCTCGGGCGCGCGCCCGCCATGGAGGCCGGCCGCGAAGCCGACGTTGTCGGCCACCGTCAGCCACGGCAGCAGCCGAGGCTCCTGGAAGATCACGCCGATTCGCGCCGACGGCCCGTCGAGCGGCGCGCCGTCGAGCCGCACGCTGCCGCGATAATCGCCGTCGAGGCCGGCCAGGATCCGCAGCAAGGTGCTCTTGCCGCAGCCGCTCGGGCCGACCACGCAGACGATCTCGCCGCGCGCCACCTGCAACGGCACGTCGGCCAGCACGGCGCGCGCGCCGTAATGCTTGCGCGCCACGCGCGCGTCGAGCAGCGGGGCGGCGCTCATCGTGCCTCCCGGCGCGGCGCGCCGTCGAAACTGTCGCGCCAGGCCAGCCAGCGCGTCTCGATGCGGCGCATCGCGCCGTCGGTCAGTTTGCCGAGCAGTGCGAGCAACAGGATCGCGCCGAACACCAGGTCCGGCCGGCCGGTTTCTCGGCCGTCGCTGAGCAGGAAGCCCAGCCCCCGCGTGGCGGCGATCAGCTCGGCCGCCACCATGAACATCCACGCGAGGCTCAGGCCGGTGCGCAGCCCGGTGACGATCTGCGGCAGCGCGGCCGGCAGCAGGATTCGGCGGAACAGCGCAAACGCGCCGAGCCGGTAGACGGCCCCGAGTTCGACCAGCTTGCGGTCCACGCCGCGAATGCCGGCCACCACCGCCAGATGCACGGGAAAGAACGCGCCGATCGCGATCAGCACGATCTTCGGCGCTTCGTCGATGCCGAGCCAGAGCAGCAGCACCGGCACCCAGGCCAAAGACGGGATCGACCGCAGCGCCTGGAAGCTCGGTTCGAGCAGCGCGTCGATGCGACGGCTCAGGCCCATCGCCGCACCGATCGCGAGCGCCAGCGCCGAGCCGGCCGCGAAGCCGAGCGCGACGCGCAGGCTGCTCGCGCCCACGTGGCGCAGCACGCGCGCCAGGCCCATCTGGTCGAGCGAGGCGAGGATCTCGCTGGGCGCGGGCACCAAGTGATCGGGCAGCCAGCCGGCGCGCACCGCGAGTTCCACCAGCGCGAGCGCCGCGAACGGCAGCGCAATGCCGGCGAAGCGCCAGGCGCGCAGCGGATCGCGCCGGGCGGCCGGGGCGGCTTGCACCGGTTCGGCCGGCGCGCGTGGCGCCAGCGTGTCGCGCCGGGCGGCGGTGTCGCGCATCGTCAATGCGCGGCCGCGACCAGCGGACGTGCGAACGACGGATCGATCAGCGCATCGACGATCTTCGCCGGATCGACACCGGGCTTGACCAGTTGCTCGTCGGTCAGCACCGGCGCGGCGGCCTTCAGCGCGACGCGCTGCACGTCGCCCGGCACCGGATCGCTGAAATCGTTGCGCTGCAGTTGCAGCTTCGCCACCGGCAGCGACACCTTCGATTCGTCGGCGACGATCTTCGCGGTGTCGTCCGGATGCGCGACGATCCACAGCCGCGCCTTTTCGTACACTTTCAGCACGCGCGTGACGGCTTGCGGATACTGGCTCGCGAACGCCTCGCGCACGTTCAGGAATCCGTAGGTATTGAAGCCGACGTTGCGATACAGCAGGCGCGCGCCGTCGTCCACCTGCGCGGCGGCCATGTGCGGATCGAGGCCGGCCCAGGCGTCCACCTGGCCGTTGGCGAGCGCGGTGCGCCCGTCCGGGTGTTGCAGGTTGACGAGTTCGACGTCGTCGCGCGACAGGCCCACCGTGTGCAGCGCGCGCAGCGTGAACAGGAACGGATCGGTGCCGCGCGTGGCCGCGATCTTCTTGCCCTTGAGGTCGGCCAGCGTCTTGATCGGCGAATCCTTGCGCACCACCAGCGCGGTCCACTCGGGCCGCGAGAACACGTAGACGGCGTGGATCGGGTTGCCGTTGGCGCGGCCCAGCACGGCCGCGAGGCCGGCCGTCGAGCCGAAATCCACCGCGCCGCTGTTCAGGTATTCGAGCGCGCGGTTGCTGCCGAGGCTCAGTACCCAGCGGATCTCGGTGTGGTCGGGCTTGAACGCGTCCTCGAGCCAGCCGAAATGGCGGATCACGAGGCTTTCGGGCGAATAGTAGGCGTAGTCGACGCGGATTTCGGCGGGCGCGGCGGCGGGTTTCGCGGCCACGTCGGCGGCCTGCGCGGCCGGGGCGGCGGCGATCGAACCGAGGGCGGCGAGGGCGGCGAACGCGCCGATCGTCAGGGCCGCGCGACGCAGCGCGCGAGTCCAGGACAGCTTCATGGAATGGTCTCCGGGCGGGCGGCGGGATGCCGCTGATCAAGCAGGATGACCTTTCAATGTACGCAAGCGCGGGCGCTGCGCGAACCAAGAAATCGTCGCTAGGAAAGCGCACCGCGTGATAAGGACGGCCGCCAGCAGATTCGCCGGCGGCACGGTATCGTGAGCGCTCCGCCAACCCGACGCCGCGCGCGCGGCGACCGACGATGACCCGCAAACGACAACTGCACCTGGGCGCCTTCATGCGCCCGGTGAGCCTGCATACCGGCGCATGGCGCCATCCCGATGCCTGGCCCGACGCGAACTTCAACCTCAAGCACCTGGTGCATTGCGTGCAGACGCTCGAACGCGCGAAGTTCGACGCGTTCTTCATGGCCGATCACCTCGCCGTGCTGAACATGTCCACGCAGGCGCTCAAGCGCAGCCACACCGTGACCTCGTTCGAGCCGCTCACGCTGCTGTCGGCGCTGGCGATGGTGACCGAGCGGATCGGGCTGGTGGCCACCGCCTCGACCAGCTTCGAGGCGCCGTATCACGTCGCGCGCCGCTTCGCCTCGCTCGACCATCTGAGCGACGGGCGCGCGGGCTGGAACCTCGTGACCACCTCGAACCCCGACGCCGCGCTGAACTTCGGCCTCGACGAGCACCTGGAGCACGACGCGCGCTACCGCCGCGCGCGCGAATTCTTCGATGCCGTCACGGGCCTGTGGGATAGCTGGGCCGACGACGCGTTCGTGCGCGACGTGGGCAGCGGCCTGTACTTCGATCCGGAGAAGCTGCACGTGCTCGGCCATCGCGGCGAGCATTACGCGGTGCGCGGGCCGCTGAACATCGCGCGGCCCGTGCAGGGCTGGCCGGTGGTGGTGCAGGCCGGCTCGTCGGAGGCCGGCAAGCAACTGGCGGCCGAGACGGCCGAGGCCGTGTTCACGGCGCAATCGTCGCTGGCGTCCGGCAAGCGCTTCTATGCCGACGTGAAGGGCCGCCTCGACCGGCTCGGCCGGCCGCGCGAGCACCTGAAGATCCTGCCCGGCGCATTCGTGGTGGTGGGCGATTCGCTCGACGAGGCGCGCGAGAAGCGCGCGTTTCTCGACACGCTCGTGCACGACGACAGCGGCTTCGCCTCGTTGTCGATCGCGCTCGGCCACGACGTGTCGGGCTTCGATCCCGACGCGCCGCTGCCCGAGATCCCCGAAAGCAATGCGAGCCATACGTCGCGGCAGCGCGTGCTCGACCTGGCGGCTGGCGGCCTGAGCGTGCGCGAGCTGGCGCAGCGGGTGGGCGGCTATTCGGGGCTGGAGTTCGTCGGCACGCCGGCCGACATCGCCGATTCGATGCAGCAATGGCTGGAGGAGGAAGGCTCGGACGGCTTCAACGTGATGTTCCCGTACCTGCCCGGCGGGCTCGACGATTTCGCGCTGAAGGTGGTGCCCGAGCTGCAGCGGCGCGGGATCTTCCGGCGCGAGTATGAAGGCACGACGCTGCGCGAGCATCTGGGCTTGCCGAGGCCGGAGAACCGGTTTTTCCCGGGGTGAAATTGGGCGGATTGACGTTGAGGGGGGATTCCTGCGGCCGGGTTGTCGGTGGTGGCAAGTCCGGCCGCCGGTGAGCGCGAATCTGGCGGACTGATAGCCGGCCGGATGAGATCCGGCCGTCGGCGTGCGAGTGTCGAGCGGATTGACAGCCGCCGGGATGAGGTCCGGCAGCGTGTGAGCGGTAGCCAGGCAGCCCGACAGCCGACGGGTTGCCGATCCGGCACATCCGCACCCCGAAATGGCCCGCGAGCGCGCGCCGTGGCGGCGGCGCGCAAGGCTCGACCGCATGGCCCGCTTTTTGCACGGTAGTGCTCCGCGAAACCGGCCCGCACCGTCCAACCGCGGTGCGCCGGGGCGCGCCGGCCCGAGCCGGTGTGCAGGAATGTCGCTGCCGTGCGACGCGTTTGTATTTTTTACGCGCGTGCGGCCGACGCCGGCCCTCGACCCCATCAGTCAACGGAATCCGCCATGTTCATGAACGAGTGGTTTTTGCGGCGCGCACTGGCCATCGCCTGCACGCGACAGGTCGGCACGGCGGATCGCGTCGGCCGCCCCCAGGTGATCGCCTATCTGGCCGAACGGGCCACGGCCGGGCCGCGCATGCTGGTGACCGGCCTGAGCGGCGATACGGTGGCGGCGCTTGGCGGCGAGCAGCCGAGCGAGGCGGCGCAACCGGTGTCGATGGCGCTGCCCGAGGCGGCGCGCCGCAAGATCCGCTACGTGGTGCACGTACGCCGCCACATGTTCCACGAGCGCCGCGCCTGGCGCGTGGTGCTCGGCACGCGGCTGCAGACCTACCGGCTGGCCGCCTGGCTCGGCGACCTGCGGCTGCGCGGCTTCTGGCTCGCCAACCCGCTGCGGGCGGCGCGCATGGAAGTGCTGGCGCGCATCGCGGCACTGTCGGCCGAGCTGTCCGATGCGGTGGCGCCGCGCGCGCTGCTGGCGCTGGCCGATTGGCCCCAGGTGCCGCGCGACGCGGCGGTGGACGAGCGGCATCGCTATCTCGACCGCACGCTCGCCGTGCTGGTGGCGTCGGGCTTCATCCGCAAGACGGAGGCGGGCGGCTTCGAAGTGCAGCCGCGCGGCGCCGAGGCGCTCGAACGCTACGACGCCGATTTGCAGCGTCAC
>NZ_BAAILN010000084.1:0-25499 GCF_054589155.1 Burkholderia sp. 3C | reverse complement strand
CATCGCCGCGCTGGAGGCGGGCGGCGCGGGCGTGGCGCCGCCCGCGCCGGTCGCCAGCGGGATCGGCGCCGAGATGTCGTGCTCGCCGGGCGCCGGCTGCGGCAGTTGCAGCAGCCTCTCCGGCAACGCGAACGGCAATGCCAACAGCAGCAACGACAGCGGCGACGATGCCGCCGCCGCCCCGCTCGCACTGCAAACCGCGCACCGGTTGCACGGTCAGGCGCGCCGCCATCGGCCGTCTCGCGGCCCGGTAGTCACGCGCGACGATCACGCATTGCCGTCGCCCGATCTCGATGCGCCGGCCGTGCTCGCCCCGGCGCTCGTGGTGCCGGCGCGCGTGCGGGCCGCCGTGGCGCAACAGCATGCGTGACAAATCGTGAAGGGGATTCCGGGCGTCGACGTTTCCGCTCTCCTCACCGCTGCGCGTTCACATACTTGAACGTGCCCTGCGCGCTGGCGATCAACAGCGTGCCATCCACCCAGGCCTCGGCCCGCGCGAAGAAGATCGAGCGGCCCGCGCGCTCCAGGATGCCCTTGCCGACCACCCGCGAGCCGAGCCCCTTGTCGAGATAGTTGACGGTCAGCGACAGCGTGAAGCCGTGCCGAATGGGCGTGTCCGGCGGCGTGAACAGCCCGGCATAGCCGGCGGCGGCGTCGAGCAGCGTCGCGATCGCGCCGCCTTGCAGCACGCCTTGCCGGTTGAGCTTGCGCCCGTCGATCGGCATGCTGATTTCGGCATAGCCGTCGCGCCAGGCGTCGAGTTGCGCGCAGAGGGATTCCAGGAACGGGTTGTCTTCGAAGAGTCGGGACATGGGCGGTGACGGCGAGGTGAGCGGGTGAATCGGACGGTGGGCCATTGTAAGGCGATCGTCCGCGCCGCTTACTCCGGCTCGCCGTGCAGCTCGATCCGGTTGCGCCCGCGCGCCTTGGCCCGATACAGCGCCTTGTCGCAGCGCGACAGCACCTGATCGACGCCGAGGTCGGCCGCCGTCATGCGGTCCACGCCGATGCTGACGGTCAGCCCGACGCACTGTCCCGCGAATTCGAGCGGCGACGCGCCGATGTGGCGTTGCAGCCGTAGCCCGAACGCCAGCGCCGCCTCGATGCCGAGGCCCGGCAGCACGATCGCGAATTCCTCGCCGCCGATTCGCCCGACGATATCGGCGCTGCGCGCCGCGTCGCGCATCAGGCGCGCGAAATGGCGCAGCGCGTGATCGCCGAGCGCGTGGCCCCAGCGGTCGTTCAGCGATTTGAAGTGGTCGAGGTCGAGCATCAGCACGGCGGCCTCGCCGTGACCCGCGCGCCGCAGGCGCTCCAGCTCCGACGCGCTTTGCGCGAGGAAGTCGCGCCGGTTCGCCAGCTCGGTCAGGTGATCGATGGTGGCCAGCTCGTGCAGCTCGGCCTCGATCCGCTTGCGCTCGGTGGTGTCGGACACGAAGCCGTGCCATAGCGTGCCGCCGTCGGGCAGCCGCTGCGCACGCGCCTCGCCGTGCCGCCAGCGCAGCCCCTGGCGCGGCAGCAGCACGCGGTATTCGAGCCGCCACGGCGCGAGTGTCGCGGCCGATTCGCGCAGCGATTGCCGGTACATCGCGAGGTCGCGCGGGTCGATGCGTGCGTCGACCGCCTCGGCGTCGATCGCGGCTTGCGCCGGATCGAGTTCGTAGATCTGCTCGATGCCGCGGCTCACGTAGCTGAACTGCGGGCGGCCGTCGGCCGGCTCGCGATACTGGAACACCAGCCCGTCGACCTCGTCGGTCAGGTTGGTGATCAGGTCGATGCTCTGCTGGAGCCGCGCGGCGGTTTCGCGCAGCGCGGTGATGTCGGTGGTCGCGCCGACCATGCGCAGCGCGCGGCCCGCGCCGTCGCGGCTGACCACCTTGCCGCGGCTGCAGATCCACTTGTAGCGGCCGTCCTTGCAGCGAATGCGGTGCTCGACCTCGTAGCGGTCGGAGCCGCCCTCGAAATGCTGGCGCATCTGCGCCTGCACGTAGGCGCGATCGTCGGGATGCAGGCGGTCGACGGCGTCCTCGATGCGCGTGCTCAGTTCGTGCGGCGCGTAGCCGAGGATCGCCTTCCATTCCGGCGAATAGCGAATCTCGCCAGTGGCGATGTCGCGATCCCAGATGCCGGTGCCGCTGCCGTTCAGCGCCAGCGCGACGAGGTCGTGGGCGAACGGTGCGCATGCAACCGGTTCGGCGCCGGGGGGCGCGCAAGCGGGTTCCCGCAGCGCGCGTTCGAGCGCGGCGCTGGCGAGCGCGGTGAAATCGTCGAGGGCGGCGAGGGTGTTCGGCGTGTGCGGGGCGGGCGAGATCAGCAGCAGGGCGCCGAGGCGCGTGCCGTCGGCGGCGCGCAACGCGCAGGCGGCGCGCGAGGTGGAGCGTTCGATATCGGGTGCGTGGCTCGCGCGGGTGGCGAACGGGTCGGACGGCAACGGGGCCGGCAGCGTGCCTTCGATGCCGAACAGATAGGGGCCCCCGGCCGCCGACACCACGATCAACGCCGCATCCGCCCCGAAATGCGCGCGTGCCAGACGCAGCAGCGCGGCACATTCGGTATTGACCGGCGGGCCGTCCGCGGGCGCGACCGCGATCTCGTCGGTTTCGGAAATCGGCATACGAAAAGCCCCTGATGCAACCAGGCCGGCGCGAGCGCCCATCGCACGCTGCCGACTTGTTTAGGCTCGCTAATCATAAAGCGGTTTGATGACGGGATGGCCATGTGGCGACGGCGCAGAGAGGTTTCCGTGCGCCGTCGTGGCTGCCGTGCGACGCGGCCCAATGCGGTGGATGCGGCAGGCCCGCGACGGTGGTAAGCGGCGATGCCTGAAGCGGGGCGCTTCCGGCGGCGGCGCGACGCGCTGCGATGCGTCACGCGATGCCGATATAATCGTCGCGCCATTCAACGAGGACATCGCATGAAATCAGTGATCGCCGTACTTGTCGCATCCACCATCGCAACGGCCGCGTTCGCCGCCAACCCCGTCGAGAAGCTGCCGTCCGGCGTGACGGTCGAGACGCTCAAGCCGGGCACCGGCGCGCAACCGACCGCCAGCGACGTGGTCACGGTCAACTATCGCGGCACGCTCGCGAACGGCACCGAGTTCGACGCGTCGGCCAAGCACGGCGGCCCGGCCACGTTCCCGCTCGGGCAGGTGATCCCGTGCTGGACGCAAGGCGTGCAGAAGATCAAGGTGGGCGGCAAGGCCAAGCTGACCTGCCCGGCGGCCACCGCCTACGGCAGCCGCAGCGTCGGCTCGATCCCGCCGAACAGCGACCTGACGTTCGAAGTCGAACTGCTCAGTATCAGCAAGTAAGCCTGACGCCCGGCGAGCCGGGCGTTGGCGCAAGCGGGCCGCCGTGCAACGCGGCGGCCGGCAGTTTCGCGGCGTGGCGTTTCGCGCCGCGTTTTCCGTTTTGGCCCCTGTCGCCACCTTCGCACCGGGGACGCCGTGCCCGGGCCGGGACCGGTTTTTGCCGCTCGCCGGGTATGACCGGTGCGGCCGTTTGCCGGATCGCCGCGCAGGAACGACGGCGCGCGCTTCGAATCGAAGCGTTTCCGGACACGCCCGAAGCCATGCCGTGAAAGCTGTATGAATATACAGTATAGTGTCTGCCTCGCGCGTCGACCCGGCGAAGCTCGCCAGCCCCGCCGCCCAACCCGCCGCTCAACTTCTTCATACGGACAGGCCAATTGTCATCCAGCCATCTGATCCGCATTCGCGGAGCACGCCAGCACAATCTCAAGAACGTCGATCTCGACCTGCGCACCGGCGAGATGACCGTGGTGACCGGCCCGTCCGGCTCCGGCAAGTCGAGCCTGGTGTTCGACACGCTGTATGCGGAAGGGCAGCGGCGCTACGTCGAAACCTTCAGTGCCTACGCGCGGCAGTTCCTCGACCGGATGGACCGGCCGCAGGTGGACCGCGTGGACGGCGTGCCGCCGGCCATCGCGATCGACCAGACCAACCCGGTGCGCAGTTCGCGCTCGACGGTCGGCACCATGACCGAGCTGAACGATCACCTGAAGCTGCTCTACGCGCGCGCGGCGCAACTGTTCGACCGCGAGAACGCGGAGCCGGTGCGCCATGACACGCCCGAAACCATCTACGCCGAGCTGGCCGCGCGCGCCGAGGCCGACGATCCGCGCCTCGTGCTGACGTTCCCGGTGGAATTGCCCGACACGGTCACGCCCGAGGAAGTCGAGCAGTGGCTGTCGGCCAGCGGCTACACGCGGGTGCAGGCGCAGCGCGAGGTGGCGTCGCCCACCGGCGCGCGCAAGCTGCTCGACGTGGTGGCCGACCGCTTCCGCCTGAGCCGCGTCGACAAGGCGCGCGTGGTCGAGGCGATCGAGGCCTCGCTCAAGCGCGGCGGCGGCCGCCTCAGCGTGTACGTGCTGCCGAACGATGCCGACAACGCCGGCGACGGCGCACCGGCCGCACCGACCGCCCAACCCGAACCCACCCTCTGGCGCTTCTCCACCGGCCTGCACAACCCCGACAGCGACCTGCGCTACGCCGAGCCGCAAGCGGCGATGTTCTCGTTCAACTCGGCCTACGGCGCGTGCGAGGCCTGCCGTGGCTTCGGTCGCGTGATCGGTGTCGATCTCGGGCTGGTGATTCCCGATGCGCGCAAGACGCTCAGCGAAGGCGCCATCAAGCCGATGCAGACGCCCGCCTGGAAGGAGTGCCAGGACGACCTGATGCGCTACGCGGCCAAGGCCGGCATTCGGCGCGGCACGCCGTGGGCCGAGCTGACCGACGCCGAGCGCGACTGGGTAATCAACGGCTCGCCCGACTGGAACGGCAAGTGGCAGACGCACTGGTACGGCGTCAAACGCTTCTTCGGCTATCTCGAAACGAAAGCCTACAAGATGCATATCCGCGTGCTGCTGTCGAAATATCGCAGCTACACGCCGTGCGAAACCTGCGGCGGCGCGCGCCTGAAGACCGAATCGCTGCTGTGGCGGCTCGGCTCGCGCGAGAACGCCGACGCCGTGCTCGCGCCGTCGGCGCGCTTCCTGCCGCGCGGCGTGGGCTGGCGCCGCGAGCAGTTGGAAGCGCTGCCGGGCCTGACCGTGCACGACCTGATGCTGTTGCCGATCGAGCGCATTCGCCGCTTCTTCGACGAGATCGCGCTGCCCAGCACGCTGCTCGACGACGCGCTGAAGCTGCTGCTGGCCGAGGTGCGTACGCGGTTGAAGTATCTGTGCGACGTCGGCATCGGCTACCTGACGCTCGATCGCCAGAGCCGCACGCTGTCGGGCGGCGAGGTGCAGCGCATCAACCTGACCACCGCGCTCGGCACCTCGCTGACCAAGACGCTGTTCGTGCTCGACGAGCCGAGCATCGGCCTGCATCCGCGCGACCTGAACCGGATCGTCGAGGCGATGCAGCGGCTGCGCGACGCGGGCAACACGCTGGTGGTGGTCGAACATGATCCGTCCGTGATGCTGGCCGCCGACCGCCTTATCGACATGGGGCCGGGGCCGGGCGAGCGCGGCGGCGCGATCGTCTACGACGGCACGCCGGCTGAGATTCGTTCGGCTGATACGTTGACCGGCGCCTACCTGGGCGGCCGCCGCCACGTCGCGCATGCATCGAACTGGGCGCGCCGCCCGGTGGACGCGAACACGCCGCGCATCGTGCTGGAAGGCGCGAGCGAGCACAACCTGCGCGACGTCACGGTCGAGATTCCGCTGCAACGGCTGGTGTGCCTGACCGGCGTGTCCGGCTCGGGCAAATCCACGCTGCTGCAGGACGTGCTGTATCCGGCCATGTCGCGTCATTTCGGCAAGGCCACCGAGGCGCCGGGCGCGTTCCGCCGCCTGAGCGGCGCCGATCAGGTCAGCGACGTGGTGTTCGTCGATCAATCCCCGATCGGCAAGACCACGCGCTCGAACCCGGCCAGTTATGTGGGCGCGTTCGACGAGATCCGCAAGCTGTTCGCCAAGGCCCCGCTCGCGCTGCAACGCGGCTACGGCGCGGGCGTGTTCAGCTTCAACACCGGCGACGGCCGCTGCCCGACCTGCGGCGGCTCGGGCTTCGAGCACGTCGAGATGCAGTTCCTGAGCGACGTGTACCTGCGCTGCCCCGATTGCGACGGCAAGCGTTACCGCGACGAGATCCTCGAAGTGCGGATCGAGCGCGACGGCCGCGCGCTGAACGTGGCCGACGTGCTGGAGCTGACCGTCAGCGAGGCCGCCGGGTTCTTCGCGGCCGATGCCGAGGTGCTGCGCGTGTTGCAGCCGATCGTCGACGTCGGCCTCGAATACGTGAAGCTCGGCCAGCCGGTGCCGACGCTGTCGGGCGGCGAGGCGCAGCGCCTGAAGCTGGCCGGCTTCCTGGCCGAATCGGCGGTGGCGATCAGCGCGGCCGAGAAGGCCGCCAAGTCGGCGGAATCCGCGAAATCCGCCAAGGCCGGCGCGGCGAAGTCGTCCAAGGCCGAGAAGGCCGGCAAGGCGGCCACGGCAGGCCGCCTGTTCATGTTCGACGAACCGACCACCGGCCTGCACTTCGACGACATCGCCAAGCTCATGCAGGCGTTCGGCAAGCTGCTCGCGGCCGGCCATTCGCTGATCGTCATCGAGCACAACCTCGACGTGATCCGCGCGGCCGACTGGCTGGTCGATCTCGGCCCGGAAGGCGGCGACGGCGGTGGCCTGGTGCTGTGCGCCGGCACGCCCGACGACGTCAAGGCCTGCGCCGGCTCGCATACCGGCGTGGCGCTGCTCGAATACGATCGCACCATGGGCCGGCCGGCCACGCTGGCCGACGAGGGCGTGCCGTTGCAGGCGCGCCTGAAGGCGATGCGCGAGCGCCGCGCGGTGGAAGGCGAGGACGTGGTGCGCATCGTCAACGCGCGCGAGCACAACCTGAAGGCGCTCGACGTCGATATCCCCCACGGCCGCTTCAACGTGATCACCGGCGTGTCCGGCTCCGGCAAATCCACGCTGGCGTTCGACATCCTGTTCCACGAGGGCCAGCGCCGTTACCTCGAATCGCTGAACGCCTACGCGCGCTCGATCGTGCAGCCGGCCGGCCGCCCCGAGGTGGACGCCGTGTATGGCATTCCGCCCACCGTGGCGATCGAGCAGCGCCTGTCGCGCGGCGGCCGCAAGAGCACGGTGGCCACCACCTCCGAGGTATGGCACTTCCTGCGCCTGCTGTACGTGAAGCTCGGCCTGCAGCACTGCATCCACGACGGCGCGCCGGTCACCTCGCAAACCGTCGATTCGATCGTCGCGCAACTGCTGCGCGATCATCGCGGTGAACACGTGGGGCTGCTCGCGCCGCTGGTCGTCAACCGCAAGGGCGTGTACACCGACCTGGCGAAGTGGGCCAAGGCGCGCGGCAGCACGCACCTGCGCGTGGACGGCGAATTCGTGCCGGTGGACCCGTGGCCGAAGCTCGACCGCTTCCGCGAGCACACCATCGAGCTGCCGGTGGCGGACCTGGTGGTGTCGCCCGATCACGAGGCCGAACTGCGTCAGCGCTTGAACGAGACGCTCGAACTCGGCAAGGGCGTGATGCACCTGCTCGCGCCGCTCGACGGCCTGGTGGGCGCGATGAGCAAGGAGCGTTCGACGGCGCGCATCGGCACCGTCAAGGTGCTGTCGGTCAAGCGCGCCTGCCCGGTGTGCGGCACCAGCTACCCCGAGCTGGATCCGCGCATGTTCTCGTACAACAGCAAGCACGGCTGGTGCACCAGTTGCGTCGGCACCGGCCTTGCGCTCACGCGCGAGCAGCGCGCCGCCTACGACGACACCGTGCTGGCGGACGACAACCGCGGCCGCGAGCAGACCTTGCCGTCCGAGGAGCAGGAACCGGAAGGCATGGGCGACACGCCGTGCCCCGATTGCCACGGCACCCGGCTGAACCCGGCGGCGCGCGCGGTCGGCTTCGCCGGCAAGTCGATCACCGACGTCGCGCAATGGACCGTGACCGACACGCGCCGCTGGATCGACGGGCTGAAGCTCGACGGCCGCGACGCGCAGATCGCCCGCGACATCGTCAGCGAGATCGGCAGCCGCCTCGCGTTCCTGGAGGAAGTGGGCCTTGGCTACCTGAGCCTCGATCGCGCCGCGCCGAGCCTGTCGGGCGGCGAGGCGCAGCGCATCCGGCTGGCCGCGCAACTGGGCAGCAACCTGCAGGGCGTGTGCTACGTGCTCGACGAGCCCACCATCGGCCTGCATCCGCGCGACAACCAGATTCTGCTCAATGCGCTGCGCAAGCTCGGCGACAAGGGCAATACGCTGGTGGTGGTCGAGCACGACGAGGACACCATCCGCCGCGCCGATCACGTGATCGACATCGGCCCCGGCGCCGGCAAGCGCGGCGGCGCGCTGGTGGCGCAGGGCAGCGTGGCCGACCTGGCCGCGCAGCCCGATTCGCTGACCGGGCGCTTCCTCGCGCACCCGATCGTGCATCCGTTGCAGGCGCGCCGCGAGGTGCTGCCCGTCACGGCCAAGCGCGAAACCGCCACGCCCGAGCAATGGCTCACCGTGCACGGCGCGAACCTGCACAACCTGCGCGACGTGACGGTCGGCATTCCGCTCGCGCGGCTGGTTGCCGTGACGGGCGTCAGCGGCTCCGGCAAATCCACGCTCGCGCGCGATGTGCTGATGACCAACCTGCTCGACGCCGTGGGGCGCTCGGTGCTGTCCTCGCCCGCCACGCGCCGCGCGCGCAAGACCGCCGAAGCCGCCGCGCCGTCCACGCGCAGCCGCAGCAGCGTGCTGGCGCGCAGCGCGCCGCGGCCCGCGCTCGACGTCACGCATGCGTGGCAGGGCTGCCAAGCGATCAGCGGCTGGGAACCGATCGACCGCGTGCTCGAAGTCGACCAGACGCCGATCGGCAAGACGCCGCGCTCGTGCCCGGCCACTTATATCGGCGTGTGGGACACCATCCGCAAGCTGTTCGCCGATACGCTCGAAGCCCGTGCGCGCGGCTATACCGCCTCGCGCTTCTCGTTCAACACCGGCGACGGCCGCTGCCCGGCCTGCGAGGGGCAGGGCGTGCGCACCATCGGCATGAGCTTCCTGCCCGACGTGAAGGTGGCCTGCGACGTCTGCCACGGGCAGCGCTTCAACCCCGAAACGCTGGCCGTGACGTGGCGCGGCAAGAACATCGGCGACGTGCTGACCATGGAGATCGACGAGGCCGTGGAGTTCTTCTCGGCCATCTCGAACATCTCGCATCCGCTGCAACTGATGAAGGATGTCGGCCTCGGATACCTGACGCTCGGCCAGCCGTCGCCGACGCTGTCGGGCGGCGAGGCGCAGCGCATCAAGCTCGTCACCGAATTGAGCAAGGTGCGCGACGACATCACGCGGCGCGGCCAGAAGGCGCCGCACACGCTGTACGTGCTCGACGAGCCCACCGTCGGGCTGCACATGGCCGACGTGGCGAAGCTGATTCGCGTGCTGCACCGGCTCGTGAACGGCGGCCATAGCGTGGTGGTGATCGAGCACGACCTCGACGTGATCGCCGAGGCGGACTGGATTATCGATCTCGGGCCGGAAGGCGGCACGGCGGGCGGCACGATCGTGGCGGCGGCGAGCCCGGAAGCGCTGGCGCGCGTGCGGGCCAGTCATACCGGGCAGGCGTTGGTGCCGGTGCTGGCGCGCACGGCGAGCGCGGAGGCGGAGGCCGTTTCGGTGGATTGAGCGGGTGCTGCCGTTGCGTGAATGAGCCAAGCCCCGGTGTCGTGAGACATCGGGGCTTTTTTCCGGGTTCGTTTTTTCGGACTTTCGCGTGGGGCTGCCTTTAGGGCAGGCTCAACGCGCGTGCACCGTCAACGCCACCAGCCGGGCGACCACGGGGCGCACGATCAGCACGCAGACAAATGCCGACGGCATCGCGACCCGATATGCATTCATCACATTTACGAAGTAATGCCCGTCGACACCGAACTCGGCGACCGTGATCACGAGGCACATCAGAAACGCCATGATGGTGGCCATGTACAGTGCAAAAACATACGGGGTGGACGAGGTCGGGAAGCGGATTCGGCGGTTTTGCGGCGTGGTGACGGTCATGGGTTCAATCTCTCCGGCTTGGGCTGCGTGATGGGACGGCCAGCGTAACAAGCCGGGGTGCGCGTCGGAAGCCGGCGGATGCTTGATTCATTTTTAAGTAAAATTTACGAAATGATCGATAAACGTGACGATAAACGTCACTGAGCACGGCAAAGGACGATGGATATTCTCGGGTTGATCAACTGCTTCATCCGCGTCGTGGAGACCGGCAGCATTGCGGGCGCGGCACGCGCGCAGGGCGTCAGCGCCGCCGCCGTGAGCCAGAGCATCGCGCGGCTCGAAACGCATCTGGGCGTGCGCGTGCTGTCGCGCACCACGCGCAGCATGGCGCTCACTGAAAGCGGCGCGCGTTACTACGCCAAGGTGCGCCATATTCCCGGCGATATCGATCAGGCCTCGCAGGCCGCGACCGTCGAGGCGGCGCCGCATGGGCCGCTGTGCGTCGCCACGACGGCCGCGTTCGGCCGCCACGTGCTGGCGCCGTTGATGCCCGGCTTCAAGGATGCCTACCCGCGTATCGATCTCGAACTGATCAGCACCGACCGGGCCGTCGATCACCGCCTGGAGGGGGTGGACGTGAGCATCCGGATCGCCGCGCAACTCGATGAGCGGCTGATCGCCCGGCGCATCGCGTCGAGGCCGTTTCTGTTTTGCGCGTCGCGTGCGTATCTGAACCGTGCGGGCGTGCCGCTCACGCCCGAGGACTTGAAACATCACGCCTGCATCGTGTTTCGATATCCGACCGATGGCCGGTTTTTACCATGGGGATTCGTGCGCGACGGGCAGCGCTTCGACGCGCCGGTCAACCCGGCGTTCATCTGCGACGACATCGACATGCTCGCGCAAATCGCCGCGAACGGCGGTGGCATCGCGCGGCTCGCGAGTTTCGTGGCGCAACCGCTGATCGACAGCGGCAAGTTGGTGACGCTGTTCGAGCCGCGCGATCGGGGTGTCGTGCAGGCGGAGCCGGAGCCGATGGAGCTGTATGCCTGCGTGGCCGAGCGATCGGCGATGAATGCGAGGGCGAGGGTGTTTATCGAGTTCGTGGAGGAGGCGTTGCGGGGTGAAGCGGTCGCCTGAAACACCGGCGATCTAGTGGGACTCGCCGGGTAACTATGTGGCCGAAAATGTTGTCGGTGTATGTCAATCAGAGGAATCTGGAACCCTAGGTTTTTGGATTCTCGTCAACCACCTGATCATTTTTGATCGTCATTTTCTGGTGTTTCGATATTCTCGCGCCC
Source organism: Burkholderia sp. 3C (assembly GCF_054589155.1). Classification (NCBI taxonomy): domain Bacteria; kingdom Pseudomonadati; phylum Pseudomonadota; class Betaproteobacteria; order Burkholderiales; family Burkholderiaceae; genus Burkholderia; species Burkholderia sp. 3C. Next base: position 14,223 of record NZ_BAAILN010000084.1, on the reverse strand, counting down.
AATAACTGCATGGGCGCAGGCCGCGCCGACGAGAATGAACAAGAATATGCATCGCCTGGTGTATTCCAGGCTTCGGGAGAGGGTGGTGGCCGTTGCGGAGACAGCGACGGCTGGCGGGAAATCGGCGACGGGTGAGGCGCGTGCGCGGCGGCGCGCGTTGGCGTCTGGCGTTTGTGTTCGCGTGGTTGTGGCGGGCGTCGCTGTGCTCGGCATGCTGCCCGCTTTGTCCGATGCGCAGATTGTGCCGACGCCGGGCACCAGCACACAGGTGATTCAGACGCCGAACGGCTTGCCGCAAGTGAATGTGGCGCGGCCTTCGGGCGCGGGTGTATCGGTCAACACCTATCATCAGTTCGATGTCCAGAAGCCCGGCGCGATCCTCAATAACTCGGCTGCGATGGTTCAGACCCAACAGGCGGGTTGGATCAACGGCAACCCGAATTACAACGCCGGGCAGGCCGCGCGGATCATCGTCAATCAGGTCAATAGCCCGAATCCTTCTTCGATCCGAGGCGCGCTGGAAGTCGCGGGCGCTCGTGCTGAACTCGTCATTGCCAACCCGTCGGGGATCTTTGTCGATGGTGGTGGCTTTCTCAATACCAGCCGCGCAACCCTGACAAGCGGCGTGCCGTTTTATGGCGCGGATGGGTCGTTGGCCGGCTACAACGTCAATCGCGGGCTGGTGACTGTCGCCGGTTCCGGCTTGAATGTCGACAATATCGATCAGGTCGATTTGATTTCACGCGCGGTGAAGCTGAACGCGGCGATCTACGCGAAGAAGCTGAACGTGATTGCCGGTGCCAGCCAGGTTAACCACGACACGCTTGCCGCAACGCCAATTGCCGGCGATGGCCCCGCTCCGTCGATTGCGATCGACGTGGCGCTGTTGGGCGGCATGTATAGCAATCAGATCTTTCTCGTCTCGAACGAGCACGGCGTGGGCGTCGCCAATGCCGGCACGATCGGGGCGCAGGCCGGTGATTTCACGCTGCAGGCGGATGGCCGGATCGTGCTCACGGGCACGACGACCGCGAGCGGCAATCTTGCGTTGTCGGCTGCGGGCGGTATTGAAAACAGCGGTACGACGTATGCGAAGCAATCGCTGTCGGCCAGCACAAGTGCCGATGTTACGAACACTGGGACGCTCGCGGCGCAGCGGGATACGTCGGTGAATGCCGGCAGCGTCAATTCGACCGGCACGCTCGGCGCGGGTGTGAATGACGATGGATCGGTGGGGCATGGCGGCGATTTGAACCTGACCGCCTCGGGTCAACTGCGTGCGACCGGCCAGAACGTGGCGGGTGGTGATGCGTCGTTGACCGGTGCGAATGTGAATCTCGCCGGCAGTCGGACGGCGGCGAACGGCGATCTCTCGCTGAATGCCACGGCTGGCGATGTGAACGTGTCGAACGCAACGACGAGCGCACAAGGCACGCTTCACGCGAAGGCTTCCGGGACGGTGATCAACGATCACGGCAGCCTGTCGAGCGGTGGCGGCACGACGCTGGTTGGCGGTGCGCTCTCGAATCAGGGCGGCAAGGTGTCGTCGCAAGGTCCGCTGTCGGTGAATGTCGCTGGCCGGGTCGACAACCAGTCTGGCGAGATGGTGTCCGAGAGCACGGTGGACGTGCACGGCGGGGCCATCGCGAACAATCAGGGCACGCTGCAAAGCGCGGGCGGGATGAAGGTGGCCGGTGCGTCGGTGGACAACACGGCAGGCCGACTCACCTCGCTCAATGGCGATGGCCTGTCTGTGACGACGAGCGGTCAATTGACCAACGCCGCCGGTACGGTGGCGAACGGCGCGCAAGGCGGTGTTATCGGCGGCAACGGCGATGTTTCAGTCAGCGGCGCAAACGTCGTCAATCGCGGCGCGATCACATCCAATAAGAATCTCCACGTTGCGGGCCAGTCGGTCGATAACAGCGGCGGCTCGCTGCAGGCCGAGCAGAATGTCGCGGTGGATGCGGGCACGCATCTGACGAACAACGGCGGTTCGATCGTCGGCCAGATGGCCAGGATCAGCGCGACGACGCTCGATAACAATACGGGCACCGTGCAAGCCGATCAGGTCTCGCTAAATGCGACGGACCTGACGAATCACGGCGGCACGATCACACAGACCGGCTCCGGTGCGATGAATGTGGACGTGTCGCGCACGTTCGACAATTCCAAAGGCGGCACGCTGCAAACCAACAGTGCCGATCTCACGCTCAAGTCGGCATCGCTCGTCAACGACGGCGGCACGATCACGCATGCAGGCAATGGCACGCTGACGCTTGGCGGTGGATCTGGTTCGGTATCGAACGTAGGCGGTTCGATCGCCAGTAACGGGCGCGTTGTCGCGCAAGCCGGCGCGCTGGACAACACCTCAGGCTCGATCAACGCGCAGGCTGGATTGACGGCAAGCATCGGCGGCACGTTGAACAACGCAAATGGCAAGCTGTTGTCGAACACGGATTTGGGTATCGCCAGCGGCACATTGGCGAACGACGGTGGCCAGATCGGTTCCAGCGCGAACGCGACGATCCACGCAGGCTCCATGACGAATCACGGTGGTTCGATTGTCGCGCCGAATCTGTCGTTCACCGCCAATTCGATACTCGACAACAGCGGCGGCAAGCTCGAAGCCAATCAGCTTGCATTGACGGCCGCCAACCTCGTCAATCACGGCGGCACGATCACGCAATACGGCTCGTCGGCAATGGGCCTCAATGTCGGCGGCACACTCGATAATTCAGCAGCCGGCGTGATCCAGACCAACAGCACGGACCTGAAACTCGCTCCCGCAGAGTTGAATAACGCGGGCGGCACGATTACCCATGCGGGTACGGGCACTTTGACGATTGCCCCGGGCAACGGATCGAGCGCATTGAACAACGCGTCGGGCACCGTCGTGACGAAGGGGCAAGCGGTTGTTATCGCGGCTTCCTTGAACAACGCGAGCGGAATTCTCGCCGCAGAACGCGGCATCAACGCGACCATTGCAGGCGATGTGAACAACGCGTGGGGCCTGCTGCGATCGAACACGTCGCTGTCTTTGACGAACGGCGGGGCTCTGTCGAACCGTGGCGGCCACGTTCAGGCGGGGCAATCGGATGCTGTCGACACCAGCACGCTCGATATTCAATCGGCCTCGATCGACAACGCAGACGGCGCTATTGTCGACCTCGGTGCGGGCAGGATGTCGGTACAAGGCGGCAGCCAGATCGCGAACAGCCATGCCGATGGTGTAGCGGGCATGGGCGCGATGACCGGCAATGGTGACGTAACGATTACGGCAGCGTCGGTCAACAACACACAGGGCGGGCAACTCAGCGGTGGCTCGCTGCACGTCAACGCAAATACCGTTGACAACAGCGGTGGCCGAATTGGCAACGTCAAGCATTCGAACGGTGACGTGAGCGTCACGACAGCCGGCGCAATCACGAACACGAACGGCCAGATCAGTTCGACACATGACTTGTCGGTCGCGGCGGCTACGCTGCAAGGCGGTGGCACCTATAGCGCGACGCATAACGCCAACTTAAGACTCTTGGGCGATTACACGGCGGCATCCGACACGCAATTCAGCGTCGGCCACGATCTTGCGTTTACGTTGCCCGGCACCTTCACGAACAACGCGGACCTTCAGTCAGTCAATGACTTGAGCATCAACGCGGGCACGATCATCAACGTTGGGGCTTTGACGGCCGGCGGTTTGCTCCACACGCAGTCCGCCGATCTCACCAATACCGGCGCGCTGGTCGGTGCCAGCGCTTCGCTCAATGCAACGAGCACGATCTCGAATCTCGGCCCGACCGCGCTGATTGGCGGATCAGATAACAACGGCACGCTCGAAGTCCTCGCGCCCAACATCGAGAACCGCGACGACACGACCGCCACCGATTCAATGGCGACAACCGCCCTCTTCGGCATGGGCAGAGTCGTACTGGCAGGCGGCAAGGACGCGAACGGCAATTACACGAACGCTGCGCAGGTCAACAACGTATCGGCCCTGATTCAGTCCGAAGGCGACATGGAACTACACGCCGACAAGGTGACAAGCACGCGCCGCGCGATGACAACCTCGACCAGCGCAATCGATCCATCGCTGCTCGGACAGTTCGGCATCCCGATCAACGGCCGCACGGGCCAAGTCGGCGTGAAGAATCCGGACAGCATTGGTGGCGTCTACACCGAACCGCCGCATGGCGGTAAATGGAACAGTACATATCAGTTCACGACCTACTACGCCGACAGCGCAACGGCAACGACCGTAACCGGCATCAGCCCGGCTGCGCAGATCGTGTCGGGCGGCAAGATCGATGCGTCGTCGGTTGACACGCTGCAGAACTACTGGAGCAACATCGCAGCGGTTGGCGACATCACGATGTCGGCGCATTACGACGCCGATGGCTGGGCCGCATCCGGCCAGAAGCTTCCGGGTGTTTCGGTTTCCTATTCAGGGCAATACCACTACAACAACTACGACAACAGCAAACACGACTGGCAGTTGCCATTCGGCAATGCGCCGTTCGTTGGCGGCAATCCCGGCGGCTTCACGCAGGCGGCGCCGGCTGACGTCAGGGATTACAAGCTGCCGGGCTACTTTTCCACGCTGAGTTCCAACGGAACGATCTCGGGCACGGGCGTGAACGTCAGCAACAACGCGGCCAACGCATCGATTCCATCGCTCGGTTTGCTGCCGGGGCAGTCCGTGCCGGGCCTCACGCCGACGAATTTGAGCGGGAATGCGAATGGTGCGAAGTCCGAAGCATCATCCGTGCATGAAGGTGCGCCCGCCCCTGTCGATCCGATCATCGCCAGCGCAACCGCGCTGGACGTGCTCAACAATCTCACGATTCCACAGGGCGGCCTGTTCAAGCCGACCACCGCTCCGAATGCGAGCTACGTGATCGAAACGAACCCGGCGTTCACGAGCCAGAAAAACTTCATTTCGAGCGACTATTTCTTCAGCCAGCTTGGCGTCGATCTCACGCACATTCCGAAGCGTCTCGGCGACGGCTTCTACGAGCAACAACTTATACGCAACGAAATCACATCGTTGACCGGCAAGGCGGTGCTTGGACCGTATGCAGACCTGCAAACGATGTACCAATCGTTGATGGAGGCCGGTGCCGATTTGTCGAAGTCGCTCGATCTTGCCGTTGGCGTCAGTCTGTCTCCCGAGCAAGTGTCGAAGCTGACCAGCAACGTGATCATGATGGAAACGCGGGTGGTTGACGGGCAGTCGGTGCTGGTGCCGGTCGTGTATCTCGCGAAGGTCAGCCAGCAGAATTTCGATGGCCCATTGATCAGCGCGACGAACATCGATTTGCAGAATGCAGAGTCATTCGCGAACAGCGGCACGATCAAGGCGGACAACTCCCTGGCGATCCAGGGCAAACAGATCGACAACGCATTCGGCGCGCTGCAAAGCGGCGGATTGATGTCGCTGAAGACCGAGAACAACATCGATCTGACGTCGGCGAATGTGAAAGCCGGCAGCCTTCAACTGAACGCCGGAAAGAACCTGATTCTCGACACGGCGACGAAGACGAACACGCGCGTGAGCCGCGACGGCGCGACGAGCGTGGTGACGACGCTCGGGCCGACCGCGAAACTGGATGTTGCAGGCGACGCGTCGATTGTCACCGGTGGCAACTTCCAGCAAAAAGCGGGCAATCTAGTGGTCGGCGGCAACCTCGGTATGAATGTCGGCGGCGATTGGAATCTCGGCGCGGCACAGACGGGCGAGCACAAGATCGTGCAACGCGCGCACGGCGTGTCGAACACCGACATCAACAAAGTAACCGGTAGCTCGGTGAAGGTCGGTGGGCAATCGAACATCGCCATCGGCGGAGACTTGAGCGCCAAAGGCGCGCAAATCGATCTCGGCCAAGGCGGCACGATCGCCGCCAAGGGCAATGTCACGCTCGGCGCGGCGAGCGCGACATCGACGGTGGACAGTAATAGTTCAGGCAGCGACAGCCACGGCCGCTACGCGGAAACGCTTCACACATCGGATCAGGCGCTCACGGGCACGCTGCTCAAAGGCGGCGACACGGTCAATATCGTGTCGGGCAAGGACGTCACGCTTTCCGGCAGCGCGATCAGTCTCGACAAGGGCAACGCGAACCTGTTGGCGGCGGGAGACGTAAATATCGTTGCAGCAACCGAAACGCACGAGCTGAATTCGCACGAAACGCACAGCCACAACAATGTCGTGAGCGGCGTGAAGATTGCGAGCGGGATTGACCAAGCAGCGACCCTCAATCGCGGCAGTCTGGTGTCGGCAGACGGCGTGAACATCGTCAGCGGAAAGGACGTCCATGTTCAGGGCAGCACTATTGTCGGAACGAACGATGTAACGCTTGCGGCGGCGCGTGACGTGACGATCACCACGTCGCAAGACACGTCGCAATCGTCGAGCTACTACAACAGGAAGGAATCGGGGCTGACGTCGGGCGGTGGATTGTCGTTATCGGTCGGCAGCAGTTCGCTGAAAACGACAAGCCAGACAACCGAGGTGTCGAACACTGGCAGCACGATCGGTTCGCTGAGCGGCAACGTCAGCATGACGGCCGGCAACGCTCTGCACGTGACCGGCAGCGACCTGATCGCAGCGAAGAATCTCAGCGGAACAGGCGCGAGCGTCACGATCGATGCAGCGCAGGACACGAGCCATCGCAGTGAAACGCAGACCGTCTCGAAGAGCGGCCTCACGTTGGCATTGAAGGCCCCGGTCATCGACGCGATATCGAACGCGGTGGATCAATCGCGTGCGTCCGGCAGTAGCCAGGATGGCCGCGCAGCAGCGCTGCACGGGATAGCCGCAGCCAGCGCGGCGTGGGACGCGAACATGGCTGCGGGTGATCTGGTCAAGTCACTGGCCGCAGGCGAAGCGCCCCAGTTCAAGGTGGAGATCAGCGTCGGCGGCAGTCGCAGCAAGAGCGCGTTTTCGGAAGACAGCGTGACAAATCGCGGTTCCAGCGTCACAGCAGGTGGAACGGCGGCGTTTGCTGCAACGGGGGCCACCCAACCAGGAAGCGGCAATCTGACGATCGCCGGCTCGAACGTGAACGCAAACGATGTGATTCTCGCGGCAAAAAATAAGATCGATATCGTCAATACAACGGATACCGATTCGACACGGACTACGAACGAATCGAAGAGTGCGAGCGTGGGCGTGTCGGTCGGCACGGGCGGGTTTGGCGTTTCCGCGGCGATGTCGAAAGCCAAGGGCGACGGCAACAGCGATCTGTCGACGCAGAACAACAGCCATGTGAATGCAGCCAACGGCGTGACGATCATCTCGGGCGGCGATACGAACCTCATCGGCGCGAACGTGAAGGGCAATCAGGTGAACGCCGATGTGGGCGGGAACCTGAACATCGCGAGCGTGCAGGACACGTTGTCGAGCGCGGCGCATCAGTCGAGTACGGGCGGTGGCTTCAGTGTCAGCCAGAGTGGTGGTGCCAGTGCGAGCTTCAGTCACAGCAAGGGCAAGGCGTCGGGCAGCTATGCTGGCGTCAATGAGCAGGCCGGGATTCAGGCGGGAGACAGCGGGTTCAATATCAACGTCGGCGGCAATACCGATCTGAAAGGCGGGCTGATTGCGAGCGACGCGGATGCATCGAAGAACACGTTGACGACGGGTTCGCTGTCTTTCGCGGACATGCAGAATCAGTCGCACTACGACGCGAAATCGAGCGGCTTCAGCGCGGGTGGGACAACCGGTGATGGCGGGATGAACTACAGCACGCACGGCAGTACGTCGGGAAAGAATGCCGGCGGTGTGTCGCCGATGCTTGGCCAGAGCGAAAGCGGCAGCGACAGCGCGACGACGAAGAGCGGCGTCAGTGCGGGCACGGTCACGATTACGGATTCGGCGAACCAGAAGCAGGATGTGGCGAGCTTGAATCGCGACACGACGGATACGAACGGCACCGTCGCCAAACTCCCCGACATGCAGAACCTGTTGAGCAATCAAGCGGACATGATGGCGGCTGCGAGTGCGGCAGGCGAAGCGGTGTCGCGCCGAATCGGGGACTACGCGGACAAGATGAAGAAGGACGCTGCTGCGAATGGCGATCAGGCGGGCGTTGATGCGTGGAAGGAAGGCGGAGCAAATCGGGCACTGATGCAAGGCACGGGTGCAGCGCTGATGACGGGAATAGCGGGTGGAAATGCGGTGGGTGGCGCAGCCGGCGCGGCGATTGCGTCGATCGCATCGGGCAAGCTGAATGAACTGAGTGGCGCGATTGCTTCATCCGATCCGACGGGTAACGCCGATATGAATCAGGCGTTGGGCAATATCGTGGCGAATGCGATTGCGACGGGGGCCGGTGCGGTGGCGGGTGGGGAATCGGGGGCGTTTTCGGGACATAACGTTGATCGGTTTAATCGGCAAGGTCATGAGGAAACTGATTTTGCGATAAAGAAGAATTTTGTCACGCAGGTGTGTCCTGCAGGTGCACAGTGTAGCGATGCCGTATTGCAGGCGGCGATCCAGGCGCAAGGAGAGAATGCGCAACTTGCACTTGCGGCAATGCTTCCAGACTATGTATCGATCCAAGGCAACATATATATTGCTTCAGGAGGATTGGTAATCAATCTACACAATGGCGACATGATCGGGAGTTGGGCGCTTGGTAAGCCCATTCCTACATATTCTTTGAAGCCAGGGATTTCCATGACACTCGGACGTATTCTTGGTGGAAGCGGTGCAGAGAATACTAGCTCGTACTTGGCAGGTGGCGGTGCGAATGCATCATTGTTTGTACCTGTTCCTGGATTCCCTGTCGTTGGTGCAGGTGGTGGGGTTGGTCATGCATATGGCGGACAGGTTTCCGTCGAGTATGGATTTAGTTTTCCGCCGGGTGCCGCGGTGAATCCGATTAGCTATGGGTTTGATGTAAAAAAATAGAGGAGATTACATGGCTGGACCATCATTCAAGCCGGGTCAATACGAGAGGCTTAGTAGAATGCAAAAAGCAATATACTGGGCTGTGGTTATTTTTGGATTTTCTATAATTTCTGGGGTTTGGATTTGCAAATTTTTTTGGGCGCGTTGAATTGAAAAATTCAAGCGGGAGACGGCGAGTTCAATATCGACGTCGGCGGCAATACCGATTTGAAAGGCGGCCTGATCGCGAGCGATGCCGATGCATCGAGGAACACATTGACGACGGGTTCATTGTCTTTCGCGGACATGCAGAATCAGTCGCACTACGACGCGAAATCGAGCGGCTTCAGCGCGGGCGCAACGACCGGCGACGGCGGGATGAACTACAGCACGCACGGCAGCACGTCGGGCAAGAATGCCGGTGGTGTGTCGCCGATGCTCGGCCAGCACGACAGCGAAAGCGATAGCGCGACGACGAAAAGCGGCGTCAGTGCGGGGGCGGTCACGATTACGGATTCGGCGAGGCAGACGCAGGACATGGCGAGCTTGAATCGCGATACGACGGATACGAACGGCACGGTCGATAAACTCCCCGACATACAGAACCTGTTGAGTAATCAAGCGGACATGATGGCGGCTGCGAGTGCGGCAGGCGAAGCGGTGTCGCGCCGAATCGGGGACTACGCGGACAAGATGAAGAAGGATGCTGCGGCGAACGGAGATCAGGCAGGCGTTGAGGCGTGGAAGGAAGGCCGGGCGAATCGGGCGCTGATGCAGGGTGCCGGCGCGGCGTTGATGACGGGCATAGCGGGTGGAAATGCGGTAGGTGGGGCAGCCGGTGCGGCGGTTGCGTCGATCGCATCGGGCAAGTTGAATGATTGAGTAGCGCGATTGCTTCATCCGATCCGACGGGTAACAGCGATATGAATCAGGCGTTGGGCAATATTGTGACGAACGCGTTGGCGACGGGGGCCGGTGCGGCTGTAGGTGGGGAGTCGGGGGCGTTCTCTGGGTACAACGTTGATCGGTTTAATCGACAGTTGCATCCTGACGAAAAAACGCTAGCGAAACAGTTGGCTGCTGAAAGCAATGGGAAATATACGCATGAGCAGATAGAAGATCAGTTGCGGATCATGGGTGGTCTGATTGGCGCTGATCGCGAATCAGGAGCACCCGCAACGTTGGTGGGGACGATGCCGATCGATTTAGGTGCGCAATGGCAATACGCAGGAACGACTGACGACGGCAAGCCGATTCTGACGCAGATCACGGTGCGGCCGAATTCGGAGTTGCAGAGCTGCATCCTTACGAACTCCGCGTCGGCGCAGAATGATGTGCCCGACATCATGTATGACTCCAATGAGAAGAAGGATTTCGGTTTTAAGGTAACGGGGCCGTTTACAAAGTTCGATCAGTCGGATACGAACTTCATGCGTAATACGACGGCGGATGCTGCTTCGATGGTTTCGACGAATGCGGTGCGAGTGAGTGCGGCAGCAGGAGCGGCTGCCGCACTACCTGGGCCGCACTCGGTTGAAGCTGCGGGATTATCCTTTAGTGCTGCTGTTGTGAGCTTGGTTGCGAGCAGTGTTCAGCAATTGTTAAACCCTCAGCCTTGGAGTTTTGGGCTAGATAGTCTTGTTGATCTGGTGACGTTTTATGGATCAGATCGCTACCCGCTGATTGGGCCATTTTTTACTGAAATGGGCGAGACTGCAAAAAACTCCGGGTGGGCTGGGCATTTGAAGAATTCGTCTCAGGAAAAATGAGGTAATCATGATGAAATTTATTGATGATGGAAATTTTTCTTCTTTGGTTAGATTTTTGTTAATTGTATTTGGTGCCGGGATTGTTTCTATTAATTTTGTATGGTATCGGTCGCTTTTGTTTATGTCGGTGGGGCTGGGAATCGCGGCCGTCGGTGGATATGCTAGCAAAGCTCACCAATTAGGTATCAAACCCTTCGGCAGTAGCTACCAAAAGGCACGCGACAGCTACGAAATAAAAGATAAAAATCAGGGTGAGGAAGAGTGAATTAATTAAAAATTCGATACTGCCATGACCGAAGGCAGATTTTCCGTCGTCCAAGTTGTGCTCTATTTTTTCGCGACTCTACAAATGTTCGTCGTCTGATCGGGCAATGCCAATCTGACGATCGCTGGCTCGACCGTGAACGCCGACGATGTGATCCTGGCAGCAAAAAACTAGATCGATATCGTCAATACAACGGACACCGATTCGACACGGACTACGAACGATTCGAAGAGCGGGAGCGTGGGCGTGTCGGTCGGCACGGGCGGGTTCGGCGTTTCAGTTGCGATGTCGAAAGCCAAGGGCGACGGCAACAGCGATCTGTCGATGCAGAACAACAGCCATGTGAATGCGGCCAACGGCGTGACGATCATCTCAGGCGGTGATACGAACCTCATCGGCGCGAACGTGAAGGGCAATCAGGTAAACGCCGATGTGAGCGGGAACCTGAACATCGCGAGCGTGCAGGACACGTTGTCGAGTGCGGCGCATCAGTCGAGTACGGGCGGCGGGTTCAGCGTCAGCCAGAGCGGTGGTGCCAGTGGGAGCTTCAGTCATAGCAAGGGCAATGCGTTGGGCAGCTATGCTGGCGTCAATGAGCAGGCCGGGATTCAGGCGGGAGACAGCGGGTTCAATATCAACGTCGGCGGCAATACCGATCTGAAAGGCGGCCTGATTGCGAGCGATGCCGATGCGTCGAAGAACACGTTGACGACGGGTTCGTTGTCTTTCGCGGACATGCAGAATCAGTCGCACTACGACGCGAAATCGAGCGGCTTCAGCGCGGGTGGGACAACCGGTGATGGCGGGATGAACTACAGCACGCACGGCAGTACGTCGGGAAAGAATGCCGGCGGTGTGTCGCCGATGCTTGGCCAGAGCGAAACCGGCAGCGATAGTGCGACAACGAAAAGCGGCATCAGTGCGGGGACGGTCACGATCACGGATTCGGCGAAACAGAAGCAGGATGTGGCGAGCTTGAATCGCGACACGACGGATGCGAACGCCACCGTCGGCAAACTTCCGGACATGCAGAACCTGTTGAGCAATCAAGCGGACATGATGGCGGCTGCGAGTGCGGCAGGCGAAGCGGTGTCGCGCCGAATCGGGGACTATGCGGACAAGATGAAGAAGGATGCTGCGGCGAATGGAGATCAGGCAGGCGTTGAGGCGTGGAAGGAAGGCGGCGCGAATCGGGCGCTGATGCAGGGCGCGGGCGCGGCGCTGATGACGGGAATAGCGGGCGGAAATGCGGTAGGTGGGGCAGCCGGTGCGGCGATTGCGTCGATCGCTTCGGGCAAGTTGAATGAATTGAGTAGCGCGATCGCGGGTAGTGATCCGACTGGTAACGCCGATATGAATCAGGCGTTGGGAAATATTGTGGCTAATGCGTTGGCGACGGGGATGGGTGCGGCTGTAGGTGGGGAATCGGGGGCGTTCTCTGGATACAACGTTGATCGGTTTAATCGGCAACTTCATGACAATGAAAAGAAAGTGATTGCCGAGAAAGCAGGCAAGGACAAGGCGGAGGAGGAGAAGCTGACGCGTGCGGTGTGCTACGCGGTGAAGTGTTGGGCAGAGTATTCGGCTGGCAGCGATGAGCGTAACAAGAGATTCGTGAGCGAGGTTGAGGCGGCGCAGTTGCAACCGGAACTGGAATGGGTAAGTCGGCAGAAGGAAGCGGGGTTGTTCGATTACACCCCGTGGCAGAAGGTGGGTGATGCGGTGATGAATGATCCGGTTGGGGTGGCGAAGGATGCAGCGAAAGTTGTTGTTGGCGGCGTGACAGCGAAGACTGGTGCGGGGCTTTGTACGACAGTTCTTGGTTGTACGGTGGGTGGTTGGATGGCAGCTTTTGGAATGAGTGAAGTCGCTGAAGGCGGAAGTGGTTTGTACAACCACTATAACGGTGTCAATAAGCCTGGCGATAATCCGTTGCGTTGGGGTTTCAATCAGATGAATCCAACATGGGGGAATGCTATGTACGATGGTGTTAATTTCGCATTCTCTGTTGCCGCCTTGAAAGTTAAAGTTCCATTGAATGTCGGTGTTGCAGATGGAATGAATAGACCTGTTTCGATGTTTGGGGTAACTGTTCCGCGTATCGATAATGTGAACTTGCTGCCATTTATTAAACAGCCTTGGCCTTATGGCATGACGCAGGGTGCACTCCTTATTGGTGTTGGATCGAAAGGGAATGCGGTCATCAATGATGTGCGGAAAGTGGTAGGAGATGAAAGGTGAATTGGCGGAGATTATATGCGACTATCCAAATATATGGAGTCTTGGGCGGTGTTGCCATAGGCGGAGCTGGGTGCTGGTCGTTTCTGGTTGCAGGGCTCTGCCGGATAGTATTTGGTCTTGGCGACAACGAATCTATGTTGTTGATTGGTCTTCCTTTTTTTATTGGGTCGCTGATTGCATTTGTGAAGTACATGCCGAAGCCACTACGCAATGCCGGGATGTTGAGCGACGATCCGAAGAAATTCGGCCCGTGGTTCAAATGATTGCTTGGGCACTAAGCGGGCAACGATGCGCCGGACAGCGGCAATGTAATTGGTGCCTGTTCAAGCATGAATGCACAGGATGTGATTTTTCAAAAAAATCAGATCGTATCGTCGATACAACCGATACCGATTCGACACGGACTACGAACGAATCGAAGAGCGCGAGCGTGGGCGTATCGGTTGGCACGGGCGGGGTCGGCATTTCCGCGGCGATGTCGAAAGCCAACGGCGACGGCAACAGCGATCTGTCGACGCAGAACAACAGCCATGTGAATGCAGCCAACGGCGTGACGATCATCTCGGGCGGCGATACGAACCTCATCGGCGCGAACGTGAAGGGCAATCAGGTGAACGCCGATGTGGGCGGGAACCTGAACATCGCGAGCGTGCAGGACACGTTGTCGAGCGCGGCGCATCAGTCGAGTACGGGCGGTGGCTTCAGTGTCAGCCAGAGTGGTGGTGCCAGTGCGAGCTTCAGTCACAGCAAGGGAAATGCGTCGGGCAGCTATGCGGGCGTCGATGAACAGGCCGGGATTCAGGCGGGAAACGGCGGGTTCAATATCAACGTCGGCGGCAATACGGACCTGAAAGGCGGGCTGATTGCGAGCGACGCCGATGCATCGAAGAACACGTTGACGACGGGTTCGTTGTCTTTCGCGGACATGCAGAATCAGTCGCACTACGACGCGAAGTCGAGCGGTTTCAGCGCGGGTGGGACAACCGGTGATGGCGGGATGAACTACAGCACGCACGGCAGTACGTCGGGAAAGAATGCCGGCGGTGTGTCGCCGATGC
>NZ_BAAILN010000083.1:0-258 GCF_054589155.1 Burkholderia sp. 3C | reverse complement strand
CGAGCATGTCGGCGTTGAGCTTCGAATTCGCGCGGTTGTAGATGATCACGCCGATATCGGGCACGGCCTTGCACACTTCTTCCGCGTGCAGCGCGATGCCGTCCTGCGACGCTTCGGTCAGGTAATGCGGCATCAGCAGGATGCCGTTCGCGCCGAGGCGCTGCGCTTCCTTCGCGTACTCGATCGCCACGCGCGTCGGGCCGCCGGCGCCGGCCAGGATCGGCACCTTGCCCTTGCAGGTTTCCGTGGCAGTGCGAA
>NZ_BAAILN010000082.1:0-325 GCF_054589155.1 Burkholderia sp. 3C | reverse complement strand
GTGGCAGGGGGGGATCGGCTTGCTGCCTTGACGCTTGAGGAGGGATTTGGAGCGCCTCCTGAGACAAACGGATTGTATTACCTCGCGTTACCCGATGATCCGGAGCGATCCCGTCGGTACGAGTTGATCTGGAAGTTCTTCGATCGCAACGACGGTCGCAACCCCAAAGTCCCGGACATCGACAAGATCGTTCCGCTGCCGCCCGCCAAGCTGCCGGCATGGGACGGCACGTTCCAGTGGCAGAAAGAGCAGGACGCTGCGGTGCCGCCGCCCAAGCCGTCGGAAGAACTGCTCGACCAGCTTGCGAAGGCAAAGCACCTCGATC
>NZ_BAAILN010000081.1:0-3394 GCF_054589155.1 Burkholderia sp. 3C | reverse complement strand
GGCAGCGCCGAATCCGGCGCTGCCCGCTTCGGCGCATCTGTACGCCTGACTTAGGCGCATTTCGCACGGCTGCGAATGGTCGTTGCACAATAAAAACAGTGGTTAACAATAATTACTTTCAAAAAAATTACTTTGCTAGACTGGCGCCGGTTAGCCCAAGGAGATACCAGATGAATTTCAAAAAAGCGCTGCTGATGGCCGCCGCTCTCGCCACGTTCGCGGGTGGGGCCGTGGCGCAAGAAACCGGGACGCTGAAGAAGATCAAGGACACCGGCGTGATCGCTCTCGGCCACCGCGAGTCGTCGATCCCGTTTTCGTACTACGACCAAAGCCAGAACGTGATCGGGTACGCGCGTGACTTCCAGATGAAGATCGTCGACGCCGTGAAGAAGAAGCTGAGCCTGCCGAACCTGCAGGTGAAGAACATTCCCGTGACGTCGCAGAACCGCATTCCGCTGGTGCAGAACGGCACCGTCGACATCGAATGCGGCTCGACCACCAACAACCTCGACCGCCAGAAGCAGGCCGCCTTCTCGACCACCTATTTCGTGATCGGCACGCGCCTGATGACCTCGAAGGATTCGGGCGTGAAGGACTTCGCCGACCTGAAGGGCAAGACCGTCGTGACGACCGCCGGCACCACGTCGGAACGCCTGCTGCGCGCGATGAACAACGACAAGCAGATGGGCATGAACATCATCAGCGCGAAGGATCACGGCGAATCGTTCCAGACGCTGGAAACGGGTCGCGCCGTGGCGTTCATGATGGACGACGCGCTGCTGGCAGGCGAACGCGCCAAGGCCAAGAAGCCGGACAACTGGGTGATCGTCGGCACGCCGCAATCGGAAGAAGCCTACGGCTGCATGATGCGCAAGGACGATCCGGCGTTCAAGAAGGTGGTCGACGATTCGATCACCGAACTCGAGAAGTCGGGCGACGCCGCCAAGCTGTACACGAAGTGGTTCGAGAATCCGATTCCGCCGAAGGGCCTGAATCTGAACTTCCCGCTGTCGGATTCGATGAAGAAGCTGTACGCGAACCCGAACGACAAGGCGCTCGACTAAACCCGAGCCGGTTCCACACCTTGCTCTGACGCAACGGAAGAGGCGCTCCGCTTCTTCCGTTTTCTTTTTGCTGGAGTCTTGTCCATCATGTCTTACCACTGGAACTGGGGCATTTTCCTGAGTCCCGTTTCGACGGGCGAGCCGACCACTTACCTCGGCTGGCTGCTGTCGGGCTTCGGGGTGACGATCAAGGTCTCGCTCGCGGCCTGGGTGGTCGCGCTGATCGTCGGTTCGCTGTTCGGCGTGCTGCGTACCGTGCCCGACCGGCGGCTGTCCGCCATCGGCACGCTGTACGTGTCGATCTTCCGCAACATCCCGCTGATCGTGCAGTTCTTCGTCTGGTATCTGGTCATACCCGAGCTGCTGCCCGCGTCGATCGGCACCTGGATCAAGCAGCTGCCGCCGAGCACGCAGTTCTTCACGGCGTCGATCGTCTGTCTGGGCCTGTTCACGGGCGCGCGCGTGTGCGAGCAGGTGCGCTCGGGCATCAACGCGCTGCCGAAGGGCCAGCGCGGGGCCGGCCTGGCGATGGGCTTCACCGAATGGCAGACCTACCGCTACGTGCTGCTGCCGGTGGCGTACCGCATCATCGTGCCGCCGCTCACCTCCGAGTTCCTGAACATCTTCAAGAACTCGGCCGTGGCCTCGACGATCGGCCTGCTCGATCTGTCGGCCCAGGCGCGCCAGCTCGTCGACTACACCGCGCAAACCTACGAGTCGTTCATCGCGGTCACGCTCGCGTACGTGATCATCAACCTGGTCGTGATGGCCTTGATGCGCTGGATCGAGGCGAAAACGCGCCTGCCCGGCTATATCGGAGGCAAGTGATGCACGATTTCGACTGGAGCGGTATTCCGGGCGCGCTGCCCGCGCTGTGGACAGGCGCCATCGTCACCTTGCAGATCACCGTGCTGGCGATCGTGGTCGGCATCGTGTGGGGCACGCTGCTCGCGCTGATGCGGCTGTCGGGCGTGAAGCCGCTGCAATGGTTCTCGCGGCTCTACGTCACGGTGTTCCGTTCGATCCCGCTGGTGATGGTGCTGCTGTGGTTCTTCCTGATCGTGCCGCAGGTGTTGCAGGGTGTGCTCGGGCTGTCGCCGACCATCGATATCCGGCTCGCCTCGGCGATGATCGCGTTTTCGTTGTTCGAAGCCGCGTATTATTCCGAGATCATCCGCGCCGGCATTCAGGCGGTGTCGCGCGGCCAGGTGAACGCGGCGTTCGCGCTCGGCATGAGCTACGCGCAGGCGATGCGTCTCGTGATCCTGCCGCAGGCGTTCCGCGCCATGGTGCCGCTGCTGCTGACGCAGGCGATCGTGTTGTTCCAGGACACCTCGCTCGTCTACGTGATCAGCCTCGCGGATTTCTTCCGTACCGCCAGCAACATCGGCGATCGTGACGGCACCACCGTCGAGATGGTCCTGTTCGCCGGCGCCTGCTATTTCGTCGTGTGCGTGATCGCCTCCGCACTCGTCAAGGGTCTTCAGAAAAAGGTCACAAGATGATTTCCATCAAGAACGTTTCGAAGTGGTACGGCCAGTTCCAGGTGCTGACCGACTGCACGACGGAAGTGAAGAAGGGCGAAGTGGTGGTGGTGTGCGGGCCGTCGGGCTCGGGCAAATCCACGCTGATCAAGACGGTGAACGGCCTCGAACCGTTCCAGCAGGGCGAGATCCTCGTCAACGGCGATTCGGTGGGCGACAAGCGCACCAATCTGTCGAAGCTGCGCTCGAAGGTCGGCATGGTGTTCCAGCACTTTGAACTGTTTCCGCATCTGTCGATCACGGAAAATCTGACGCTCGCGCAGATCAAGGTGCTCGGCCGCAGCAAGGACGAAGCCAACGAAAAGGGCCTGCGCCTGCTCGACCGTGTGGGCCTGAAGGCGCATGCGCACAAGTTCCCGGGGCAGCTTTCGGGCGGTCAGCAGCAGCGTGTGGCGATTGCGCGCGCGCTGTCGATGGATCCGATCGCGATGCTGTTCGACGAGCCCACCTCGGCGCTCGATCCCGAGATGATCAACGAGGTGCTCGACGTGATGGTCGAGCTGGCGCAGGAAGGCATGACGATGATGTGCGTGACGCACGAAATGGGCTTCGCGAAGAAGGTGGCCCATCGCGTGATCTTCATGGACAAGGGCGCCATCGTCGAGGACGACCGCAAGGACGAATTCTTCGCGAATCCGAAGTCGGATCGCGCCAAGGATTTCCTCGCGAAGATCCTGCACTGAGTGTCGCGCCGAGCCGCGCTTGCGCGGCGGCAGCGTTCCAATGAAAAACGCCCGGCATCGCGCCGGGCGTTTTTCATTGCAGCAGGGAATGTGTTGCGTGCGC
>NZ_BAAILN010000080.1:0-32454 GCF_054589155.1 Burkholderia sp. 3C | reverse complement strand
CCTCCCAACCCCCCCGGGTCCACATTCCCCCCGCAGATCACCACCGCCACCCTCTCCCCCGGCGAGCGAACATAAGCCCCCGCCATCAACGCCGCCAACGCCGTCGCGCCCCCCGGCTCCGACGCCACCCTGAGCCGATTCCACAGCACGTTCTGCGCGTCACGAATCTGCGCATCCGACACCAGCACCGATTCATTCACCGTGGGCAACAGAACCGAAAACGGCACGCTGCCAACCCGCTTGCATCCGAGCGAATCCGCCGCGATGCCGCTCGTCTCGACATCCACCGGTTCACGCGCCTGCAACGCGCGATGCAAGGTCGGACACTGCGTCGGCTCCACCGCAACGATCTTGACCCGCCCCGCGAACCACGCCGCGATGCCGCCGATAAACCCCCCGCCACCGACAGAAACCAGCACCGTGTCGACATCCGGCAATTGCGCATCGAGCTCAAGCGCCAGCGTGCCTTGCCCCGCGACCGTGGCGGGATCGTCGAACGCATGCACCTTCAGCGCGCCCGATTCGGCGGCCCGCGCCTCGCTGGCCGCGAGCGCCTCGACATAGGTATTGCCGGCCACCACGACCTTCGCGCCGAGGTCGGTCAGCATCTTGCGCTTGAGCGGCGTGGCGAGGCTCGGCACGTAGATCTCGGCGCGGGCGCGCAGCTTGTGCGCGGCGTAGGCGACGGCGATGCCGTGGTTGCCCCCGGATGCGGCGATCACGCCGGCCGGCGGCAGGGGCTGGCCGAGCAGGCGGTTGAACGCGCCGCGCGGCTTGAACGAGCCGGTCACCTGCAGCGATTCGAGCTTCAGGAACGTGTCGCCGGGCACGTCGAACCAGCCGGCCTCCAGTTGCACCACGGGCGTGGTGCGGATGTACGGCGCAACCCGCTGCGCGGCCGCGCGAATATCGTCTCGGGTAATCATGAGCGTTGATCCTCGTAATGAGCGGCGGCTTGCGGTGCGGCCGGGATGACGGTAACGGGCGCCTGGCGGCGTTCGTCGACGGTCAGGCGAAACACGTCGGGGCGGCTGTAGTGGCCGGTCACGTCGAAATCGAACTTGCCGCGCGCAATGTTTCGCAGGTCGATCTCCGCGGTCAGGATGGTTTCCTCGCCGAACGCGGGGCCGGCGAGAATCCGCCCGAACGGATCGACGATACAGCTTCCGCCCGCCTGCACCACGGCGTCGGGGTCGTCGCCGAACAGGCTGTCGTACGCGGCAGGGTAATCGCTTCGCCGCAGAAACTGATTGCTTGCGAGTACGTAGCATCGGCCCTCGATCGCGATGTGCTGCATCGATGCGACCCACGACGGCCGCGAATCGGCCGTTGGCGCGCAGTAAAGCTGGATGCCCTTCGCATACATGGCCGTGCGCATCATGGGCATGTAGTTCTCCCAACAAATCACGGCGCCAAGCTTGCCGAGTTCGGTGTCGAGCACGGGCATGGTGGAGCCGTCGCCGTAGCCCCAGATCAGGCGCTCGGAGCCGGTGGGCATCAGCTTGCGATGTTTGCCGAGGTAGTGGCCGCCCGGCCCGAAGAACAGCACGCAGCAGTAGAGCGTGCCCGCATCGCGTTCGATCACGCCGATCACCAGATGCACGCCGTGCCGCCCGGCAATGGCGGCCAGCGCGTCGACGCACGGCCCCGGCACGTCGATCGCGGCCTCCCAATACGCGCGATAGGCGTCGCGCCCTTCGTCGCTGCGCCCACCGACGTACGAGCCGAACGCATGCCCCTTGGGGTAGCCGCCGACGAACGCTTCGGGAAACACCACGAGCCTGGCGCGCTGCGACACGGCGGACGCCACCAGGTCGTCGACTTTCTCCAGGGTTCGGCGCTGGTCGAACGGCACGGGCGTGCCCTGCACGACGGCCGCGATCCACGGCGATTCGAGGTTCGATTCACTCATTGCGATCTCCTTGTGTATCTATAGTGAACATGTTAGTATCAGTATCGAACATCATAGGCGCTTGCCCGATCCGGGGCAAGCGGTGCGTGTTCGCCTTTGTTCAAGGTCGAGGAGAGCAGCGATGGGCGAAATCGCGACGGTCAACAGCGTGGAGCACGCCGTTCGTCTGGTTGAGCTGATGGCCGGGTCGGAGCATGCGCTGGGCGTCAGCCAGATGGCGCAGTCGCTCGATCTGCCGCGGGCCACGGTGTACCGGCTGCTCAAGACCTTGGCCCAGCGCGACTGGATCGTTCAGGATGACAAAACGTATCGGCTAAGTTTCCGCTTGGCGGCGCTGTTTCAGGGAGCGGGGGCGGGCGTGGAGGCGGCGCTGGCCGAACGCGTCACGCCGCTGCTGCATCAACTCGTGAAGCAGACGGGCGAGACGGCTCACTTCGCGGTGCTCGATGGCGACCGCGTCGTCTATCTGGCGAAGGTGGATTCGCCGCATCCGATCCGCATGTTCTCGGAAGCGGGCTGGCGCGGGCCGCTGCATGCCACGGGCGTGGGCAAGGTGCTGCTGGCGTTTGGCGAGGCGAAGCTGCTGGCGCGCATTTGCGACGCAGGGCTGAAGCCGTTCACGCCGAACACGCTGGTCGAGCCGGCGCAGCTTCAGGACGAACTGGCCCGAATCCGCGAGCAGGGTTATGCGCTCGATGCCGAGGAGCTGATCGACGGCCTGACGTGCGTGGCGGTGCCGTTGACGAGCGGCGGCGAGGTGCGTGGTGCGGTTTCGGTGGCCGGGCCGACTGCGCGGCTGGCTGATCCCGAGGCGTTGGCGGCGTTGCTGAAAGCGGCCGTGGAGGCGCTGCCGGCGACCTTGTGACGGAAAGGCTGTTTCGTGTGTGTCCGGCGCGAGCCATTGCCAGGTTGTCTCAACCTGCCGCTTCTCGAAGCGACAGGTCGGTTTCCGCGTCAATCAACCGGGCCACTCGTACCGCCCCATTCGGGCGGCAAGTCCCATCGCCCGTTACTTCGCGCCCGCTTCCTCGCGCATGCGACGCGCTTCGTCGCGCAGGAACTGCTGGTAGTCGTCCAGATCGCCGTCGAAGGGCTCGACGCCCCCCTTGGTCACGAGCCAGAACTCGTCACAGACGGCGCGCAGCAGCGACCGGTCGTGACTGACCAGCATCACCGTGCCCTCGAACTCGTTGAGCGCCATG
Organism: Burkholderia sp. 3C; assembly: GCF_054589155.1. Lineage (NCBI taxonomy): Bacteria > Pseudomonadati > Pseudomonadota > Betaproteobacteria > Burkholderiales > Burkholderiaceae > Burkholderia > Burkholderia sp. 3C. The sequence continues at coordinate 29,340 of NZ_BAAILN010000080.1, read as the reverse complement.
CCCAGCGCCTCGCGGGTGGCCAAGTCGAGGTGGTTGGTCGGTTCGTCGAGCAGCAGCAGGTTGGGGCGCTGCCACACGATCATGCACAACACGAGCCGCGCCTTTTCCCCGCCGCTCATCGTGCCGACGGCCTGATGCACCATGTCGCCGCTGAAATTGAAGCTGCCGAGGAACGTGCGAAGCGATTGCTCCGTGCCGCTCTGGCCGGGCGCGCGCATATGCGCCGGCGTGTCCTTGGCCAGGCGAATCATGTGTTCGATCGGCGTGTCGAGCGGACGCAACACGTCGAGTTCCTGCTGGGCGAAGTAGCCGATGTTCAGGCCCTTGCCTTCGCTGATCTCGCCGGTGATCGGCGTCAGCGCGTGCGCGACCGTTTTCACCAGCGTGGATTTGCCCTGCCCGTTGGCACCGAGAATGCCGATGCGCTGCCCGGCCAGCACGGAACGATTGATGCCGCGCACGATGACGGTCGGCGGGGTGCCCGGCGCGGCGTCCGCCGGCGCGGGGTAGCCGAAGCTCGCGTCCAGCATCGACAGCAGCGGGTTCGGAATGTTGAGCGGTTCCTTGAACTCGAAGTTGAAGTCCGCGTCGGCCAGCACCGGCGCGATCTTCTCCATGCGTTCGAGCGCCTTGACCCGGCTCTGCGCCTGCTTCGCCTTCGAGGCCTTGGCCTTGAAACGGTCGATGAATTTCTGCAGGTGGGCGATCTTGTCCGCCTGCTTGGCCATCGCGGCCTGCTGCAATTCGAGCTGCTCGGCGCGCATGTCTTCGAACTTGCTGTAGTTGCCGCCGTAACGCACGAGCTTCGCGTTGTCGACGTGCACGGTCACCTGCGTCACCGCGTCGAGGAATTCCCGGTCGTGGCTGATTACGACCATGGTGCCCTGATAGCGCTTGAGCCACGCTTCGAGCCAGACCAACGCGTCGAGATCCAGGTGATTGGTCGGTTCGTCGAGCAACAGCAAGTCGGACGGGCACATGAGGGCACGCGCCAACTGGAGCCGCATGCGCCAGCCGCCGGAGAAGCTGTTGACCGGCTGGTCGAGCTGCGCATCGCTGAAGCCCAGGCCGAGAATCAGCGCCTGAGCCCGCGAGGCGGCATCGTGTGCACCGGCGTCGTGCAGGGCCATGTAGGCCTCCGCCATGCGCATGCCGTCGTCGCTGGCTTCCGAGGCGGTGACTTCCGCCTGCGCGGCCAGCAGGACGGTGTCGCCATCGATCACGAAGTCGGTCGCACTCTGCTCGGTCTCGGGCATGTCCTGCGCGACCTGGCCCATTTTCCACGCAGCGGGAATCGAAAACTCGCCGCTGTCTTCATGCAGCGTGCCGTTCAGAAGGCCGAAGAAGGAGGATTTGCCGGCCCCATTGCGGCCGACAAGGCCAATCTTCTCCCCTGGGGCGAAGGTGACGGATGCGCGATCGAGTACGACATTGACGCCGCGGCGCAGGGTGACATTACGGACGGAGATCATGAGGGGCGACTTCGGACTTCGGAGAGGACACGCATCATAGCCGACCGGAGGGGGAGGGTGGCTGATGGGGGTGGGTTCGCCCGGTTGGTCCTTCGGTCTCAGGCACCGCCGGCAGCCATGCGCGGGAAACGGCCGGATGTCGCCCTTGGCCGGCCCACCCCGATTTCAGCCCTGCGCGGTCGGCCGGATCACGATGCTGCCGACATCCACGTCAGGCGGCTGATCGATGGCAAAAAGGATGCCCCGCGCGATCGCATCCGGCGAAATGGCAATCGCTTTCAAACGATCCTCGACCGCGGCCTTTGCTGCCTGATCGGTCATGGAATCTCCGAAGTTGGTATCGATCACGCCCGGTGAAACCTCGGTAACCCGGAGCTTGGGTCCGGCTTCCTGCCGTAGCGCCTCCGTTGCGGTGCGCACGGCGTTCTTGGTTGCGGCGTACACGCCCATGGTCGGCAGAATCTTCAGCCCTGCCGTCGATATCACGTTGATCACATGGCCGCTGTCCTGCCTCGCGAACACGGGCAGCGCCGCCGCAATGCCATATAGCGTGCCGCGCAGATTGACGTCGATCATCGCGTCCCAATCGTCGACGCATAGCGCGTCGAAGCGCGAGATCGGACCAATCCCTGCATTGTTGACGATCACGTCGAGACGCCCGAAGCGGTCGACTGCGTGAGCCACCAATGCCTCGAGATCGGCGCGACGCGTGACGTCGGTCACGCAGTGGCTCGCTCGTCCCCCGGCTTCGTCAAGCTCGGCGGCCAGATTCACCAACGCGGCTTCGCGTCGAGCGCCGAGCACCACCGCGTGACCGTGCTTCGCCAGCAACCGTGCGGTTGCGCGCCCGATGCCGCTGCTCGCGCCCGTGATCGCAATCACCTTCGTGTCATTCATTTCGTTCTCCTTTGATGTCGAAATTAAACAGGGACATCAAAAGATGGTCTATGCTCGGCCCACCATGAATTTGTCGCGATCGTCCAAATCTCCGCGTGACCCGCTGTCCGACGTGCTTGCGCTGCTCGACGCGCGGGCCACGCGTCCGACGCGGCTTGAAGCTGCCGGAGACTGGGCGCTCGCGTTTCCCGAGCGGGAGCGCCTGAAATTCGTCGCCGTGCTGAAGGGCGCCTGCTGGATCGAACTTCCCGGCCACGCCGGCGAGTTTCTGCACACCGGCGATGTCTGCCTGATCGGCCGCACGTCCTATACCGTTGCCAGCCGCCCCGGCGTGCCGTCCATCGACGGTATGCAGTACTACGAAGGGATGGCGCTGGACAGGCTGCGCCTCAATGGCGACGACACCATCATGCTGGGCGGGGGCATCACCCTGGCGCGAGAAAATGCAGGATTCCTGCTCGACATGCTCCCGGTCTTCGCGGTCGTCCCGCGCTCGCCTGGGGCGGCGGCCAGTGTTGCCGCGGTGCTCAAGTTGCTCGATGCCGAAATCACGCGCGATGCGATCGGATCGGAGACGGCGACTGCCCGGCTTGCAGAAGTCCTGATGATCGAAGCGATCCGCGCCCGCACCGTCGGCCCGGTCCCCGCCGGCTGGCTGGACGCGCTGGCCGAGCCGCGTCTGGGCCGCGCGCTTGCCCTGATCCATAACAACATCGCCGAGCCCTGGACGGTCGCGCGCCTTGCCGCCGAGGTCGGCATGTCGCGGTCGGCGTTCGCTTCGCTCTTCACGCGGACGGTGGCCCAGCCGCCACTCGATTACGTGAGGTCCTGGCGGCTTGCGCGTGCGCGCGCCATGCTCGCCAACGGAGAGGACAACATTGCGCAAGTGGCGATCACGGTCGGCTATTCGTCGCAAAGCGCGTTTGCGCATGCCTATCGCCGTGCGTTCGGCACTACGCCGCGTGGCGCTTTCAAGCCTTCCGTTACGGAAGAAAACCCACGTTGAACAGGGTGGCGGAGGACTGGCCCGCATCGTCCAACCGTTAGCTTTATGCGTTACGGGCCAGCTTTCCGCTTCGCCATATACGCAAGATAAGCGACGATCAAATCGATCTCCCGATCGCTCAACTGATCCTTCGAGAAAGCCGGCATGGTCCTGCCGGGCCAGTCCCGAACCGATGCCGGATTGCGAATATAGCGATGCAATGCTGCAGGCTGAAAGTACTCGACGGGATTCATCGGCACGTTGAGGTCGGGGCCGGTATCCGCGCTGCCCGCGTGGTTGAGCCGATGACAGGCGAAACACTGCGTGATGAACAGGCTCTGGCCCGCGCGGATCGGATCGGTTGCCGGCAGTGAGGGATCGACGGCGAGCACCGGCCAGCGAGCGGAGGGAGACGGTTGCGTGGCCAGTTGCGCGATCTGGTAAGGCCATTGCTCGCTGCGCACCGATGCCGCTCCCCGGCCGACCCAGACCAGGTAGAACGGGCCGGCGCTGACCGGCTTGCCCGGCAACTTGGGCCATGGTTGCGCCGGGTCTTCCACCGCGAGCCATGCGACGGCGATCGCGGTATCACGGTTGCGCACGAGATCCATCGGCAGTTGCGCGGCAAAGCCGTCGGTTGCGCGTGCCTCGAGCACGCTGTCCGCAGGCAATGCCGTGGTGTCGAGCAGGTCGGCCAGCGGCACTGCGCGGTAGGTTGCTGGCGTACCGTAGGCGATATCTCGCGGAACGTGAATCTCGGCAGCATCCGGTCGCGCCAGCAACTCTGCCTGGCTGAACGACTGGGTCTTGCCGCCAATCACAAGTTTGATCAAGGGCTGCGCGGCTGCCGCATTCCCGATCGCGCCGAGCGTCAGCAGCAGAACCGCAAGCAACACACGTTTCGACATTACTTCTCCAGGCAGTGTTGTTGCCGGCGCCATCGGCTGCGGGGATGGATTGGCCGCCGCGAATTCACTCAGCACCGGTGGGCGGATTATGTCAGCGGCGCCGAATCGTGGGTAGTGCGTACGTGTTTCTGCGCTTCATGAAGAATCCATGTCGCAAATGCCTGCAGCGGCGCTTCACTCAACTCGATCGGTTCAGGAAGAACGAGACAGAAGTTTTTGGTAATCGTTTTGCCGTCCGGCCAGAGCGCGACCAGACGGCCCTGCTCAAGCTCCGCCCCGATGTAAAGACGCGGCACCAATGCCACACCCAAACCGACCAGCGCGGCCTCGATCAGCATCGAATGCAGGTCGTATCGCGCGCCAACCGCCGAATTGGTCAGCGCGATGCCGGCCTCCTGCGCGTAAAGCTGCCACGCATCCGGATTTTGTCGTCGGTGAAGGCGGGGTAACGCGTCCAGCGATGGGTTCGGACCGGCGTCGGCGAGAAGCGCCGGACTACAGACCGGCACCAGCACTTCCTCCAGCAGACGATGCGAATGCATGCCCGCCCACGCCGGATGCTCGAAATGAATGGCGGCATCGAAGCCGCTACCGGCAAGAATGAACGGTTCCATGCACTCGGCAATATGCACGGTGACGTTCGGATGCTGGTGTTGAAACCGTTTCAGGCGAGGGATCAGCCAGCGGGTGGCAAAGGTCGGAATGGCGGCGATATCGATGCTCGCGCCCTCGATCGGCTGCCCCATCAGATACAGGCTGTCCCGTTCCAGCCGATTCAGAATCTCGCGAACCTGCACCGCGTAGCGCGTGCCGTTGGGCGCAAGCCGAACCCGGTTTCCCACGCGATCGAATAGCGCGATACCCAAAAACGTTTCCAGACGCGCGATCTGACGACTGATGGCGCCTTCGGTCAGCGCCAGCTCTTCAGCCGCGCGCGCGAAGCTGCCGTGTCGAGCCGCCGCCTCGAAGGCCAGCAGCGCGGAATTGCTTGGAATCTTGCGTCGCATCGGTGTTTTACGGATGAGTGGGCGTTGGACGTCAGCTTGATCAAACGTCAATGAAGGCTGAGTTTATATCGTTATATAGGCTGGAAACGCCAGATTAGCATTACGTTACTGCAATGAACATCGGTCGTTTGCAGCGATCTACCCGGCCGTCACGAAGGACAATCTGATGATCTACACCGTGGAATGCAGCTTCGCCGATTCCGACTGCGAAGCCGAATGGAACGACTTCTACAGCCTTGAGAAACTGCCCGCCCTCATCTCGGTCACCGGCTTTCAAACGTCGCAGCGCTTCAAGTCGATCAGCAGCGGCTGCCCGGTCTACCTGGCCGTCCACACGATCGACGGCCTCGATGTCCTGACGGGCGATGAATATCGTCTGAAAGGCGGCGGCAATTTTGCAAGGTGGCAGCAACACATCACCGACTGGCACCGAAATCTCTACAGCGATATCGGTTTGGCGCCTGCGGTCAACGCTGACGAACTCCTCGTGCTGTGTGCAAGCGGCCCCGGACCGCTGATCGAGATGGGCCTCACGCCGTTGTCGATGCAAGCCGTTGCGCTGGAGAAGTTTCCGGCACGCCGTTGGCTTGCAAAGCTGCCACGGCAAGCTGCGCAGCGTGTTGGGGGCATGTTTGAAGATGTCCACTTCTATGCGCCGATGACGGAGCAACTGACAAAACAAGGCAAGTAGGTCTGCCGTGCCCAACATCACGCTCTATATCCCTGCGGGGCAAATGCCCTCCGACGAAAAGCTCGCCGAGCTTTCCCGCGATTGCGTCGAGCTTTGCACAGGTGTGCTTCAGGCGACGCTCAAGAACGTTCATGTCATCTATGTCGATGTTCGGCATGGACACGGCCATCCGGCTTTCGCGGAAATCCACTATCGCCTTGAAACGTTTCGCATGCCAGCCGTGATGAACCGCTTTATGGAAGGCCTCGACGACGCCATCGCGCGCCGCATGGGTCTCACAGCGCGCATTCGTTGTTTCGGCTATGCGGCGTCGGATATTCACGCCCGAAATTAGACAGTCTTCCGGAGAAGAATCGTGTCCACCGTTACCTTTCCCAGCCAGCGAGCCGGGGATTTCACCATCACCGCGATCAGCGACGGCTACCTCACCGCGAGCCTGGATTTCCTGTCGAATATCGACCCTGCCGAGGCTTCCAGAATGCAAAGCGATGCCGCGCAGAAAGAACCTTCCGCAGTGCATATCAACTGCTATCTGGTGCGAGGCGCGGGCCGCACGATTCTTATCGATGGCGGTGCCGGGGGTATCAAGCAATGGGGCGGGCGCTTGAAGTCCAACTTATTGCTTGCCGGCGTCGAACCGGCCGAGATCGACACGATCTTGCTGACACACGCTCATCCCGACCATGTTGGTGGGCTGGTGGACGCGGCCGGGCACATCGCCTTTCCGAATGCGGAGCTGGTGGCGCATCAGCGAGAGGTCGCATTCTGGCGGGATGAGGGAAACCTGAGTCGTGCCAGCGAGCGGGCGCGCGGTAACTTTGCGATAGCGCGTCAAGTGTTCGACGGATACCGCGACACGCTTCGCACGTTCGATGAAGGGGAGGTGCTTCCTGGTATCAGAGCGATGCCGCTGCCGGGGCATACGGACGGGCATTCTGGATATCTTTTTGAATCCCATGATCAGGCGGTGCTGGTATGGGGCGATATCGTTCATTTTCCGCATATCCAGATTCCGCGGCCTGAGGTGTCGATTGCGTTTGATCAGGATCCTTCTGAGGCGGCTGCTACACGGTCACGGCTTTTGGATCTGGTCAGTTCGGAGGGGATTTTGGTCGCTGGTATGCATTTGGGGGAATTAGGCTTTGCGCGAATCAAGCGAGCGAACGCGGGATATGGGTTGCTTTATGAGACCGATGCGTGAGGTCGGGAGCGGGCGCGATCGTGTGTGATGGCATGTGACGGCAGTCTGTGGCCGGGAACTGACCAACTTGATTGTCGGTTCTCGACCCGGAGCGGACCGACCGATTTCCCTAAAGCGGTCCTTAAAAATCGGGCATTATTCAGTTTCTTTGAAACCAGCAAGCGCTGCGGTCCACAACCTCAGCCGGGCTAAATAAGAATCAATGAATCTCATCACAAAGATTTTCGGGGCTCGCTCACCTTTGACGGTGCCGGCACAGACGGTTTATCTATTACCGGGTGAATCGATGTCTCTTCGCGCCGCACTTGAGACTATTGCCTCCAGCACCGACCACGAATTCGTTGCGTTATGTATATCTCACTATTCGGGCTATGTCAGGGAGGCGGCGATTGGGCGGTCGGTCGAGCTTGGCGGCGGCTCGTCTTTAGACTCGATAACAAAGTGCGTGAACGATTGGGTACCCGAGGTGCGGCGGGCGGCGACGAGCGCACTACTTACGCTTTTAGCAACCGTTCCCGCCGAGCACTTTGTCTCCATCATTCCACGATTGCGCGGTCTCATGCTGGCCACGCGAACGGACCACAAGTCCTGGTTGTTCAAGTTTGAACGACGTCTCGTGGAAGCAGGCGGAACTGAAGCGATTGTCGCGGCAATGACTGGCACAGATTTTCGGCTCCGACGCGCCGCGTTTCTCGTGGCTGTAGACCATCAACTTCTGTCGCTTAACGAAACGATAGAGCTTGGTCTGAACTCAGGCGACATTGTGCTTGCGAGCTCAGCGGTTGCCATGCTTGACCTTGCGCCGGTTTCAGACCGAGCTAAGTACATCGATGTTGCTGCCGCATCTCCGTTTGGTCCCGTACGCCTTGCTGCTTTCAACCTTATTTCGAGCGACAAAAGCAGTCCCGATTACGAGCCCTTCCTGTGGCGCGCGACACTTGACTCGCAGGGAAGTCTGCGGACAGTCGCCGCCCGATTACTCGCCGAGCTCGGTCGAGATGTGCTTGGCCACTGCACCGCGCTTCTCGATGCGGGAGAACTGACCGCAAGACAAGTCCGTGCAGGGTTATCGCTGCTCGTGGAGCTGCATGCGCCAGAAGTCGTCCACACGCTTGCGAGGCATGCCGACGACGCACGAGCCGAAATTCGTGCCCATGTAGTCGCGCTGCAGGCTAAGATTTCTCCATCGCTCAAAGACGAAATCGCATCGCGTGCGCTTCTCGATCCGTCCAGGCAAGTCCGAAAAGCCGGGGTTCGCCTGTGCACTTGTGGAGCGTTTGTCTCTCTGGATCTGATTAAAGCGGTTCTTGTTCAGCATGGAGACTATCGTGCAGCATTAACGGTCTGCGCGAGAAACAATTGGGATCGCCTCACATGCATCGCGCTCGTCACAGAACTTCATTTGCTGGGCGAAAACGATTATCCAGATGTAAAGGAGGTGCTGAGACGTTGGATCGAAGGCCCTACTTCATCGTGGACGAAACCCAATGGCGAGCACCGCGTGATTTTGGCCAATCCAAGCACTCGATCACGTCTCCTCGATCTCGCCGATGATCAACAACCGCAGTTGCGCGCTCGGCTGCGAGAAGGGGGTATAGAGCTTTAGGTCAGGTTCCGACACGAACCTGTAGCGAGCGCAAGGAGGAGGGATCGTCGACGATCCACGCGCTATTGCTGAGTGTCCCATAGTGGCCGCCCACGGACCCATGCGTTTTGCATCGTTGCGCGAGCAGTTGCGCACGACCGGCCCATCGCGCCCCATACGGGTCGTTCGGGTTTGCGAAAAGCAGCCATTCAAACCGAATCAAATTGAACGGTCGATCTACATTTCGGCATCATGCACCTCGCGACCGAGGGCGAGACTGAGCCTCGCGCACAGAACGGTAAGCCACCCAATCCATAAAGGCATTTCGAGTTTGCCGCAGAACTGGATGCCGCCGGGCTCGACTGAGGCCCATATGAATCTAGCGTCGCCCTCCCGCCCATACCAAGCCGGACCGTGCTTATCATCGATCCAACCGTTCATCGACCTATAGACGGCCCCGACCTCCGCCCACTCTTTCTCCGAAATGTCGTACCGAACGTTAAGAGTGATTTCTTGTCTCATGAGCCTTCCTCCGAGGTTGCGGTTGTGCGTCGGGATTGTCGACGATTCACACTGGCGCGTCGAGTGTCCCCAAGTGGCCGGCAAGCGACCGCTCACCGGCGAGGTACATGAAACCTCGGTTTGCTCCGCCATCTCAAGGGCATCGTCGACCTCGATGCCGAGATAGCGAACCGTGCTTTCTAGCTTCGTATGCCCGAGCAGCAGCTGTACCGCCCGAAGATTCTTCGTTCGCCGGTAGATCAGCGAAGCTTTAGTGCGGCGCATAGTGTGGGTACCGTATGCGGTATCGTCGAGTCCAATCGACGCGACCCAGCGATGCACCATTCGGGCGTATTGCCGGGTCGACAGATGCAGTGACGTATGCAACCGGCTCGGAAACAGAAAATCCGCGGCCTTCAGCCCTCGCGCTTCGATCCAAGCTTCGAGGCTATCACGGGTCTGCTCCGTGATCTCGAATTGGACCGGCCGCTGGGTCTTCTGTTGCATGACGGAGGCTCTCGCAGCCACGTGGCTTCCGTGACGGACGTCCTGCACCTGCAATCGCGTGAAATCGCACGCGCGAAGCTTGCTGTCGATTGCGAGATTGAACATCGCGAGCTCACGGACGTTCGACGCCATCTGAAGCCTCGTCCGGATCGCCCAAATTTCTCGGAGCTTGAGCGGCGGTTTCTGCCCGGTGAGTTTGCCCTTGTTCCATGGCACACGACGGCTAACGGCGACACTCTCGGATTTCATGACAATCTCCTTTAAGGCAAAGGGAGATTGAGTGTGCGCCTATGGACGGTCGCTACCCGACCCGGAACTGTCGTTCCAACACGAGATACGGATGACCGCCTTTGTTCACCATCAGCCATTTGCGCGATTGCCGCGAGCGGCAGAGCCCTGCTATTCATGCTTCACAGGCTGAGACTCCTTCGCGCTCATTCACGCCTATGAAAGATCAGTCACCGTGGCGGTACAGATTCCCGGTGTGTTTGTAGCGACGACTGTTACCGAATCGCATTTGTCATCGCCGGGATTCCACTGCACCGAGTTTCGACGCGCAAACAGCAGCCTCGGGCGCAATCCTAATACAGCATTCGCGGGTGCCGTAAGGCGCGCAGCAACCACCTCTGGAGACCGTGACATCCGCTGCGAAAGGCGACGTACAGCCTCGGCATCTAGATCGGGATCAGCCTGTAGACCAGCCACAATACCGTCGAGCAACTTCTTCAACGTGGTCGGCAAACTCGCTCTGCCCAACAATCCGACCTCTACGTGTAATGCAAACCGGTCACTAATCGCCGAGCCCGCAATCGATGGAGAATTGGCAACCGCCCACCATACATTGTCGACATCACAGGTCGACGGCAAATCAAAGGTTATCGTAGTGCCGTCAATCGGACGAGGAGGCAGCGGGATAAGCTCGTAGGCGTGGTGGTGATCGTACAGCGATCCAGACGGCGAGGTCGGCGGTGTTGCTCGTATCCGCTCGAAAATTATCCCGCGCCGTGCCGCTCCCCGAAATGCTGACATGCCGACGTTGTACGCCAACACATTCTCAACGTCGAAAGACCCGTCGTTAGATGAGGTGTAGCGCGCCGATAGTATCGTCGTTCGGTCGTCGGGTAGTAGCCTCAAAGCGCGGCGTAATCTTTCGAGCGCGGCACGTTCAACGGTCGTTTGCCGGTCGATATACGGAAGCCGCCGCGTGGTCCACATCTCTATCACTTCACCTTCGGTGAACTCAAAAGTCTCTGTCATTTCTGCGCGAAGTTATTCATGAGAGCAGGAACAAGCAAATCAACGGCGCTGGCTTAGGCCGCCACCGTCAAAAACCTCCGTCTCGAGGCCGCCGCGCATATCAAACCTACGTCACCGTTCGCGATCTACGAATTCAAGTCAGCAATCCCAAGAATGCGCATGATGTCGTCAAAGCTGCGGTCGCATTGAGCAGCGAGATCCTTGAAGTGCGCACGCAATGTCCCATGTGTCGCGCGCGCTTGTCTCTCTTCCTTGTCCTTCTCTTCGACGGAGCTGTGGGCTTTCAGGATACTCCTCAGCGCATGCAGCCGACTCAGCGGTGTAAGCAGAGCTCTGGCTTCTTCCACCGTCATTCCTGAGGCTATAGCCAGATCAGCGACCACACGCAGGGAGGCCCAGCTTGCCTCTGCCTTTCGTCCCTTGGACTCAAGCAGCCTGCGCAGGGGCTTGACCTGAAAACCTTCGACGAGCACCTGATCGAAGGCCATGATCTCGTTGGCCCACTCGAGGACTGAGTCCGTAGCTGGATATCGCGCGGCATCCATATGCCCTTCAGAGCGCGGCTGCCACCAATCAGGAGGGGTGGCGTTCAGCTTCCCGATCTTGTACTTCAGGCGGCTAAGGGGGTCGTATTCCGAACTGAACTCACCAAGGATGTCGTTTTCATAGGCTCGTTTCGATATCGATCCCTTCGGCCACTCGTTGAAGGACTGCCAATACCGCTGCTCCTCAATCGGGAGACGTGCCAAGTCACCAATGTACGCATGCACTTGGCCGACTTCGTTGATGTCGTAGCTCTTCAAGTACCAAGCATTTCGGCAGGTTATCGAACGATCGTCGAGGCTGTATTTCTCAGGGTCCGCCTTGAACCTGTGCAGTACATCGGCACGAAAAAACGCTGGAGATATCTCCCAAGGCAAATCCGACTTCTGAAAGTAGTTGGAGAGGAACTCCGGTGCACATGAGGTTTCCAACTCGCAGTTGTTCTTGCGATCGAAGATCTTGAAGGTGGCGTACTCCTTCTTTCTCTTGGGATTGGACTCCGCCTCCCACTCGGCAACCAAGTCCTGCACGGTGACAGTCGAACGCACGATCATCCGCCCGTTCACGTAGCTGGCATTGTGGATGCCACCGCCGTGATAGAACAGGTCGGGTGCCTTACGATCGATGCGCTCATGGTCGCCCCAGCCACCGAAGCCAGGACTGAAGCGGGTGAAGTCAAAGAAGAAGACCAAGGCAAAGCCCGCCAACGCCATGTACCTAGCAAGGTCTTCTGTGAGAATGGTGACTGCCACCAGTTTCTCGCTGCCGGGAGCAAGGTCCGCACGGATGATGCGGATCACGTCTTCGATGTCGCCCCGCGAGTCCAGCCGGCAGTAGGCGTTCCGCTCTATCACGAAGTGCAGGTCTAGGGCGTGCACGAGCTTTTGGCTCAATTCGATTGCACGCTCACCTTTGTCCACCCCATGAAAGCTGCGCTGGTAGATCAGCTTCTCGCCACCGGCAAGCGAATCGCCCGACCCCAGTGGTGGCTCCAGATAAACGCGGTGACCCTCTCCTCCGCCGTAGCTCTTCTGAATCGCCCAAGCCTCATCGGTGCTGACGAACCGATTCATGAGGTCCTGTTGATCGGCTGGTGTGACCTGCTGAACAGGAGCGAGCACGGCGTGAATGAGCACAGCCGGCCCGCCAGCGTAGATGACGATTTCCTCGCTCTGAGCATTCTGTTTCAGGAAGCCGACTGAATCTTCTGCGCCGATCAGCCATTTCGCCGCATCTGACGCCGGAGCCTGTGCAATGGCTTTCAAGGCCGCCATGTTAAATCTACGAGCCATTCCCAAACCACCTCCCAGTTCTTAAGCCGGATTGGTAGCGCATCTGACGCGGCTTCAGCAATATTGCGCCGCATCACTGCGCGTGACGTGCACGAACACACCGGTCACTGGTGTCGCCGCTAGCTGCGGCGCAGTGAGCGGTGACACCAGCACGACTGCCACGAGGCCAGCAGTTTACCGCCTCAGCATGAAGCCAATCGCAGTAATGCGAGCTTCACCATTCCGGGCCGCGTCCAAGTCTGGCACCGCTGTGCCCGCTTCCAGCCTAGCCGAAAACCGCCAGTCACGAACGCCCGCTTCTGGCCGGAAGCGGACCGAGAGGGCCGGCCGTAACCAACCCGAAGCAGTCTGTACTCAAATAGACAACACGCAACCGCTGCAAATCAATCAACGAACACCCCAACGATCACGACCGCACCGGCATAAAGCCGTCGGAACTCCAGTCCTCGCTGCCGACCCCGTGATGGACAAAAAAGAATCCCTCGGGATCGTAGCGGTTCTTGATCGCTTTCAGCCGCGCATAATTCGCCCCCCAAAACGCCTCGCGCCAATCTCCACGGAAAAAATCTGTTTCCGACAGATAGGAGCCGCCTTGTGGTGACAATGCTTTGAGAACGGCCGCGGCTTTGGCCACACGCTCGGCTTGGCGGTGTGCCTCTGTCATGTCAGGCGGCGTGATCGGGAGACCCGCAAACGGCGGCGAACCGCCCGCAGCCACAATCATCAAGGCGAACGCGTCGGCAACTTTCGGATTCATGGCGCACTGACGTGCGTGCGCGTTCACCTCCGCAGGGGCGCCCGCGAGTCCCTTGTTGACATGCAGTTCCACGCTCTGAAATTGGGCGGCCTCCATGAGCGCCCCGGCAAGCCGACCGCGTTGGGCGGGTTCGAGAAGCGTCGCGGGCAGCCATTGTGACTCGTAGCCGTACAGAAATAGTGATGCTTGGTCTCCATCGCCTCGCCACCAACCGTGCTGGGTGGCCGCTCCGGCCCGTGGGTCGGGCACCAGTCCCGGGTTGGCCTCGAGATCCCACCAGCGGCGTGCGGGACCGGCGCCGATCCGAGGCTCGTCGTTGAAGGTGAAATCTGCCGGTGAGGCTCGTACCCAATCGATGAACGGTGCCCAGACCGATTTGGCGCGTCCGTCGTCGAGGCCCTGACACACCATCGACACCTTGACTTCGTCTTCGTGAAAAACAAGCTGCTCGCCCCATTGGGGGTTGAACAGGTTTTCGGCATAGTGGTCAACGAGCCGTTCAACCAGCCGCCGGTAAGCCTCACGCGATGACGCCTTGACCGTGAACTCGGCCCAACCAAAGTGCTCGGGCAGATCGTGGGTCTGCAAAGTGACCCTGGTCACCACACCGAAACTGCCGCCACCTCCGCCTTGCAGTGCCCAGAAAAGGTCGGGCTCCCGCGATGCGTTGACCGTGCGGACCACGCCGTCAGCGGTGACGATCTCGGCCTGGAGCAGGCTCGCGGCCACCAATCCGTAACGCTTCGAGAACGATCCGAAACCGCCGCCCTGGACGAGGCCGGCCACCCCCACGCTCGCACAGCCGCCGCCCTGGACGTATCGCCCCGCCTGGGTGGTAACGGCGGTGTAGACGTCGATCCACATGCAGCCGGCCTCTACCGTCACAGCCGGGGTCGGAGGCATCGAAGAGCCCAATGGAACGAATGCATCGTGCAGCTCGATGCGGTTCATCGCGCGTGTCCAGATCAAAAGGGAATCCGGCGCGTTCGAGCCGCCAAGGTAACTATGCCCCCCGCCTTTCACCACCAGACGCAAATTGTGTTGGCGTACGAAATTGATGCCCGCCACCACGTCGGCAGTGGAACGGGCCGCCACGGCGTAAGCGCTCGCGCGGGGTGTCCATCCGTCGAGCCACCCTGATATCTGCGTGCCGCCAGGATCGTCACCGAGCGCGATCGGGTTTCGCGCTTCCCCCAGGCGAGCAAGACAATCGGGCGTGCGGGGCGCTTGCGCACAGGTCTGCCAGATGGTCGTGGGTCGCAACAGATTTCCACCCACTGCGCGACTCAGCGCCTCCCATTCCTCTGCGTCCGGCCACGCAGGATCGCGAGGCCGGACGCGGCCCGTTCCAGCCGCTGCTGGAATCACGTCGGCAAAAATCGTGGTGGTGGGGAGGAAAGGCAGGGCGGCAACACCCTTTAGCAGGCATCGTCTCTTCATGACGTCTCTTTTTCTTACCGTGAGCTAATCGGCTTGGCGAACCATCTTTTCTGGATTCTAAAGCGAGCCCGGTTCGCTCCGCCGAGCGAATGACCGCTGCGATAGATCAAGGCGACATTCAAGTGTCAGCGCGACATCGTAGATGAGTGGCCGCAATTGGCGGGTAGCGGCCGGCGCGACCGGCCGTATCCGACCCGAAGCCGCCCTTCGTGCCAGTGCTGGAGCTATGGCCGGTTGCGTGCTGGAACGGTCATTCGCCCCGTCTCTACGCTGGCAAGTTGTCGGCCATGAGCGACATTTCTGATGCTGCTATTCGAGGGGAGTCTTCAGGCCTATTTCCTGCAATCCAGATTGCCGCCATCACTAATATTGCGTTGGCCGCCGGCAGATGCATACAATCAACACTCAACATTCCGCCGATATTCTTTTATCTGTAGCCTAGGCGCCGGCACGCCTTGACAACGCTCCTATTGAGTTGGCACTAGAAATGTAGTTTTGCCCTTACTAGACGATCGAGGACACTAGCACTCGTGTAGGCAGCGTATGCCTGATACTTGTCCGTCTTACTTCGGTCGCCATAATCGCAGATTGATTTCAATGCGAACGCAACGGGCCGCGGAGCGGTGATATTCGCGGCAGCATAGTAGAGCCCATAGATTTCCATTTCGATGCCGATGAGCTTGCGGTGCTGGGTTACAATATCCGCGACGATACTCTCGTCAGCGATAACTGCTGCGCCAGACGCCAAGGGCCCAATATGCACGCGAAGCTCCGTTTTGGGTTTCGTGTCGGAGGATTCCGCAGCAATTTTCTGCAATAATTCCTTGTCTTTCCTGATCTCAGAAAAAAGAGGTTTGATCTTGGGATCCAATGGAATGGGACGCAAATCGGCGGCAAGTGTCGTCTTACCGCTCTCGACCTTCATTTTTCCGCTACCGTAGTCCCAAGAAAGATCAGCAACCAGGACGTCGCCAAAGTTTATATTTTTTTCCTTCTTTACGCCGGCCGCAATACCCGGCATTGCTATGTACTTTGGCCGAAATCTCGACATGATTTTCGTGCTTAGGACTGCCATTGCCGCCATACCCATTTGTGGAGCAGCAGCGGCCACGACCCTGATTTTTCGTCCTGAAGTTATTGTCAGGCGCCCAAAATAATAGGAAGTCGGGTCTCCTTTGTCTGGATGCGATGGGCCTTGCCATTGCCAGTCAAGAGCTAGAACAGCATCAAGTTCAACATCTTCGAGCGCGCAAACCACTGCCAAATCGTAATCAAAGGCCGCAGCGTCGCTGAGCTGTGACTCAAAAACTGATGCAATATAACTTAATTTTCGGGCTAGTAAATCCGACCATGAGCCCGAAAGAGGATCGTATCTAATCCATGCGTAAACGCCATCGGTTCCTGAGACGCCTTCATGCTGGTGTGCCTCGTCGAACGCGCTCACGACAAAAAGATATGTTGGAAGGCTAAATGATGGACTCGCGTGTAATTCGGAAATGAAATCGATTCCGGCAGAGACTCGAGAATCGCCCCCTTCCGACTGAGGCATCTTGATGTCAAGGAATAGGACATCACATCGAAACGCTCTAAGTAGTTCTCTGGCTTCGCTTAGTGTCTCTGCTGTCTTAACGGTGTGCGCAACGTCGCATAAAGTTGTATGCACGACAGACTCGATGACGGCCAGCTTAGATTTATCGTCGTCAATGATTACAATATTCATTTTAAACCCCCATTTCTCTCAACGACGTTGATAAAATTTCCCGCCAAGTAGCGTCCGATTCCTGGTAGTGAATTACGTTTAACACCGTATTCTTAAAATCGGATTTCAGGGTCGCTGAAAGCTTGGACAAATCCCTCGGATTATCGCCAGAAGCAAAATAATCGAACTGCGTAAGGACAATAACACGCAAATTTTTTATTCTCAATTTAGCCCATGCCAACAAATCCTCTCCTCCGTAAACCAGTACACTAGATTGCAGATTCTCCCCATCCGGATACATCGGCAAACTCATGTCAAGAACGACCAAATCAAACTGATCGCCTCTCAGTTGAGTTTTCGCTTGCTGAAATGAGCGAGCGACCGTCAACATGCACTGGGGGCGAGTCTCAGCGAAGAAATCTTCGACCTGCCGCAATTTTTCTTCTTGATCTTCAACAATCAGGATCTTCATCCCTTAATCTCGCCAACTTGAATTTGAAGAGTAAGACTGAAAGTTGAAGGGTTGCTGTATACTGCTTCAATCTCAAGATCACAATTCAAATCACTTGTGATCAATTTCTTTACTTTTTTCAAACCTGACCGGCCTTCTTCATCCACGCCTTCGTAGTAATTCTTTTTCTCGAGTGACTCGATCGTCGATTGCAGCCTGCTCTCATCTTCTATCAGCCCGAACCCAAACAAATTTGTTCGCGTGTTCTCCATTTTCACAGTGAGAACGTCTTCATTTTCGGAAAGCGAAATCGTCACCTTTGGAGATATCAGGTGGGAATGTGTAACGATATTTTCGAAAAGAATATTGAATGTCGTCAAGAGAGGATGAAAAATCCGTCCTTTAAATGATGAAGTCGTATCATCTTTAACGATTAGCGAAAATTCACACTCTGGATAAAGTTGACGCGTATGCATTTCCGACGTCTGTAAGATCATCGAGAGCCTAAAGGATTCATAGTTGAAAGCTTTGCCACGTTTGAACCATGTTACAAGCTCATCTAAATCACGAATGCAATCATTTTTTGATTGAATAAGTAGATTTCGTATTGCAATTTTCGACGTGAAGTCAGACTTCGGTATCGCTGTTAGAACCTGATCGTAGCAATCAAGAATCTTTCCTTTAAAAATCGAAGTGATATGCTCTCGAATGACCTTAAGTCCAGATTCCGTTCGTTCCCAAAACTGATTCAAAAGAATAGTGCAAAAATCATCGTACGTTGTTTTTTCGTTTACAAATCTAGATAGCGCGATAATGTGTCCGGTTGTGTAACCCGATTCTTGGTCGATGATAAAATCAAAAGCGCCTGCTTTATTTCTTGATACTCGCGTTTGAAGAACGGTGCCCTTGAACTCTTTGATCACGGCTTCGATATTCGAGTGAAGCTTGCCGATAATTTGGCGCATGCTTAACCGCTCATGGTCCTCTAGCAGATCAAAAAGGGCTCTGTTCAATACGCGTGCGGAACTTATTGGACTGACCTCCAAAGACCTTGCAGTAAGCCCATGCTTCGCAAGTGACGCCTTTACTTTTCCATCGATAATGCCGTGCCGAATCGAGACACTAATCGTGGTGTTAAGGCCGTATCGTTTTTCAAGAACAAAAATATCGCGAAACGCTGTGTAGGGCTGCAATAGCAAAAAATAGTCAGCGTTTGCACCTATTTGCAGCGTCGCAGACTTCTTGTTGCCATCAAACAGTTCCAAAGTCTCTGGCGCTAGATGCCCTTGTTTTCGAATGGCTGC
Source organism: Burkholderia sp. 3C (assembly GCF_054589155.1). Taxonomy (NCBI): domain Bacteria; kingdom Pseudomonadati; phylum Pseudomonadota; class Betaproteobacteria; order Burkholderiales; family Burkholderiaceae; genus Burkholderia; species Burkholderia sp. 3C. The sequence goes on along the minus strand of NZ_BAAILN010000080.1, from coordinate 10,843 downwards.
AAGATGATCACGTCCCGAAGTCTCGAATAGACGTCGGACACTGTCTTCATCAACGTAGATTTTTGCTTCGTTGTAGCTTGCGAGTAGGCTTCGCACCGTCAAAAGCTCACGCAAATCAACTGCTTCCTGACGATATTCCCGCTCATGAGCTGAGTCGCTTTGTGCTAAATACTCGCAAATCGCAATACGTTCTTCGTATACTGAAACTTGCGTGGAAAGTGCAAATGATCCTTCACGATGGTCTGGCGTGCAAACGCTTTTCAAAAAGAGGGACTGCTCCCATGCGGACTCAAATGCAGACAGTGGGATGTCTACCGGGTTCCTTACGGAAAAATGATCCAAAATGTCATCGATTGCTTCATTTATTTCACGCTTACGATGCAAGCCTTTGAATTCATCGAAAACAAACAGGAGAATGGGTATGGACGGAATACCTTTTAATTCTTCATAGTAATCTTCCGAACGATACATGTTTAAAAAATCGTCCCAAGGAATATTCTGTCGGATGCTTGGTGACTCTTTGAAATATGAGATAGCGCACCGAATGAATCTTTCCAATTGACCAATAGTCAGCAGAAGCTGCAGATAGAATGCGCGAGCTTTATTACGAATGTGTAAATTCTCATCTTCCACAACGGCGGAAAACGCAGATAACGCAGCTCCATCGTCGGCGACTGATAATGCCCACCACCCTTGCATGTAAGTGCGATAAGCGTCGTCAGCTATCGCTCTATCAAGGAGTTCTGAATTCAGATCTTCCTTGTTTCGGATCCGCACTTCGACTTCTGCCATCGAGTGAAGAGAGGATGGACTCTCTGTCAGTTCCGTAAAAATTTTTTCTGGACAATAACGGATCTGCTGATGATCACCCGGAGGAAGCTTGACTGCAAACATTCGGGCGCTTCTATTTGGCTGCTGCCAAGGAAGTTGATTCTGTTGTTCCATTTCAAGTCGCGCAGCCAAGGGGGTCGTCCAACTCGACATCGAAAATCGTTGACAGAGAGCGTAAAGCCGCTCAAGCGCGCCTTCTGAGTCAGAAGTCCGCGCAATAAACTTTTCGAAGTCAACGAGGATTGCTCCTCGCAACGACGCCACCTCGGTCCCCGATCGGCCCGGGTCCCATGACGATGCTCGGACCTGAGCGGCCAAAAGATCGCGGGCGTCAAGGCGATCATATTGTGCTTCGGTGCCGGTAAATGCAGCGGCAGACGCTTCGCTGTCGCCATCTAGGTAGTATGTTAGCGAAGCAGGAGGGGCTTGTAGATATTGCTTTGCTGAATTGAGAAAAAGATCGAGTTCTTGAAGAGATTCGTCGCTCACACTACCAAGCAAATGAAGAGCATCGTTAGCAAGCGATTGATGTTCAGACCTAGTGCTAGTCGCCAAGAGCGTAATTATACGATTAAGCGTTAGAAATCGATCGATAAGCGAGGAATTTGCTTCCGCATTCAAAATCGATGCGAAATCGACGTCGTAATATTGCTCGAAATTCCAAGCGTTTGCCTTGAACGTAAAATATTGTCTATCGCGTTCGTGATCCCGGTAGGCCGAGATCGTGTCCAATGCGGAAGTCACCATTTCGAGATAAGCGGTTTGCGACACCGCCTTGTTGCATCGCAACCAGGTGAAGCCCACCAGCATGTTGGAAAGTAGAGGCACCTGCTTCGCGCTATGCCTTACAGACAGCTTTGAAAAAAGTGTAGCTACATCAGCATCGCGTTTTGCTTCACTCAAACAGGCAAAACGGCATTCAATCGACCAAAGGGAAAGTCCGAATTTGTCTTCAACACTATCGAGTATGAACAGTGCTTGATCAAAGTCTGACCGCAAAACGGCCGCTTCGAACGTGCTGCGCTTGGAAATGAAAACCGACAACTGTTGCGCGTGCAAGTTACAGAGAATGCTTGACCACAGCAACTCCTGACGCAAAGACGCCTTTTCGGGTCGCGTACCAGATCTCAAATAGCTCACAGACCGAGGAAATAAATGTCCGAGGAGGAGTGAACTCTTTCGGTCATTCAGTAGTTCGTCTGCTACAGACTCCCATAACGTTTCGGGCGTCCGTTTCAACTGTACAGCGATGTTTTTTATACGACCCATGTTTTTTAGTTTCTTTCTAGTCAATAGACCAATGGTAATAGGATTACACCTAACCTCACACTACTGCGAAAAACCTGTCCGATACAGTTTACTCGAATCCGGCCGCATCAGCCGCGTCGTATAGGGATGCTAGCAGTGCCACGGATCCCGCAAGACGATGCCTCTAGATTACAAGAGGCACAATCGTCTGCTTCCTGTTCGGAGAGGCGAGAGTCGATGGATGAATTTCCCCCAGCGCTGCTGGAAGTCGGAATCATCGAAAATGATCCAACAGACACAGGACCCGTCCCGCCTGAATGTTCCCAATGGCCGATGATACGTCGCGCACTTGATGCGACCGATGACCGTTCGCGGGGCGGAGTAGTCATTTGAATGACTACTCCGCAAAATGGACAAAGGGCGGCTTATGGCCGGTAGCGACCGGCCGTATCCGACCCTGCACGGACGGCCGACCTCGACGCGACTGGGTCCGTTGTGCGATGAGCGAGAGACTAAGCCGACCGGCGGATTGCAAAAATATGTTCTTCCCCTAACAGGCCCACATGGCAATTCTCTTCCGAGGCCAGCCCCACAAATCACCGCTCTACTCTTTCCATAGCGCCTGAAATCCTCTCGTACGGCGAATAGTCTTCTTGTTGGGCGGCCAATCCGCAGCCTACCGTGGTGCTATAGTCGCAAATGATAATTCAACGCCTATTTGCGACATGAAACTCGCGATTCTCGTACTTGATGGAGTTTTCGACACCGGCCTCACGGTGTTGTTGGACATCTTCTCCACCGCCAACGAATTGGCGTCCGCCCAAGGGATCCCGGCCCCGTTATTCAACGTGGAGGTCGCAGGAGTTGGACGGAGCGTCCGCACAGCTCTTGGCTTGACTGCGACCGTTGAGCCGGCAACCACGGTTCGGAAGCCGGACTGGGTGGTCGTGCCGGCGCTCAACGCTAAGCAGCCGGAAAGACTGATTGAGGCATTGGGGCGCAAGGACGTTCTCGAAGCGGTCGCGCATCTTCGCGCGTGGCACGCAAGCGGCATTAGCGTCGCGGGAGCCTGCATAGGGACGTTCCTGCTCGCCGAAGCAGGCCTGCTCAATGATCGGGAAGCGACGACCTCTTGGCCGCTCGCGCCCTTGTTTCGTCAACGCTACCCAAGTGTGAAGCTAGACGATTCACGAATGATCGTCGCGGGCGATCGCGTGGTCACCGCCGGAGCGGCTATGGGCCATCTCGACCTCGCATTGTGGTTGGTGCGCCAGGCAAGCCCTGAAATAGCCGCGCTCGTTGCGAGATTGATGGTCGTCGACAAGCGGCCATCCCAGGCGAAATACATCATTCCGGATTTCCTAGCCCACGCCGATCCACTGGTAGAGCGCTTTGAACGATGGGCGCGCACTCATCTGGCAACAGGGTTTTCGCTTCAAGACGCGGCGCGTGCGCTGTCCGTCACGCCTCGTACCCTGCAGCGCAGGACCGAGGCCATACTCGGAAAGTCACCGCTCGCCTTTTTCCAGGACATGCGAGTGGAGCGTGCCCAGCACCTCGTCTCCCTGGGACAGGATCTGGAAACGATCGCAAGCCAGGTCGGTTATGCCGATTCCACGACTTTGAGAAACCTCTTGCGGCGTCGGACTGGCCGCACCGTGCGAGAGATAAAGGGTGATCTACAGTGAACGGTTCGTGGCCTGTGGTTGATGCTGATTGTCGTAAACGGTAACGATAATGTCACAAACGACAATGGTGCTGATAGGGCACGCCGCTTAGGATTTACCTGTCGCTCTCGACACAAAACCTCTGCGGAAAACAATCATGAAAGTCTTGGCTATTGGAACGTTGAAGTCTCTCACTCAAGAACAGTCGGACAGAATTTTCCCGGCCGAAGTGCCGGCGACGCTCAAGCTTTATCTGGACGGCAAGATCGAGCAGTTCTGGCTGCGTGATGAAATGAAGGGCGCGATTTTTTTGCTAAATGTCGAGTCAGTCGCCGAGGCTGAGAACCTTCTTAAAGCGCTTCCCTTCACGCAAGAGAACCTGCATACGTTCGATCTGATGCCGGTAGGGCCGCTGCTTCCGCTGGGCTTTCTCATCAAGTAAGTCCGCGATTTCGGCGTCTCCGCTCAATTGACCTCACGCTGGACGGAGACGCTGCTCGATCTGTGCTCGCCGCGCTTTATCGCCAATCGCAGCACAGCGATGCCGGCTCCATTCCACTGCCATCCCCCGCCCACACCCCCAATACATCAAAAATTTCGATCATTAAACAAAAATAAATATCGTTTTCCATCGATCTCATGAATCATTAACATCATCGTCATGGTTCCCCGCCCAACTCGCGGCGAACCTCAACCCCACATAAACCGGAGCCCGAACGATGACCACCCCCCAAACCCCCGCCCCCCTGCTGCCGTTCCACATCGCCTTCCCCGTCCACAGCCTCGAAGCCGCCCGCGCGTTCTACGGCGACCTGCTCGGCTGCCCCGAAGGCCGCAGCTCGGCCGAGTGGGTCGATTTCAACCTATTCGGTCACCAGATCGTTGCCCACCTCGCACCCGAAGAAGCCGGCATCGCCCCCACCAACGCAGTCGACGGCCACGGCGTGCCGGTCCGCCATTTCGGCGCGCTGCTGACGCTGGAGCAATGGCAGGTGCTGGCCGACAAGCTGCGCGCGGTGGGCACGAAGTTCGTGATCGAGCCGTATATCCGCTTCAAGGGCGAGCCGGGCGAGCAGGCCACGATGTTCTTCCTCGATCCGTCGGGCAACGCGCTCGAATTCAAGGCGTTTGCCGATCTCGGCAAGCTGTTCGCGAAGTAAGCGCCATGTCACGCTGCGATGTCGTGATTTCCGGGTTCGGCCAGATCGGCCGGGCCGTCGCCGGGCTGCTGGCGGCGCGCCGTGCGCGCTATCGCGAGCGCTACGGCGTGGACGTGCGGCTCACGGGCATCAGCCGCTCGCGCGGCGGCCGCATCGATCGCGACGGCCTGCGCGATGCGCTCGACGCCGATGCGCCGCTCGACGCCGCGCTGACCGGCGAGGCGTTCGTGGCGGCCGCGCGGCCGCAGGTGCTGATCGAGGCCGGCCCGACCGACTACCGCACCGGCGGCGCGGGCTACGGCTACCTGCGCGCGGCGCTGGCTTCGGGCGCGCACGGCATCGCGATCTCGAAGGGCGCGCTGGTGTTCGATTACCCGGGGCTGCGCGCGCTGGCCGATGCGAACGGCGCGAGCCTGAAGATCAGCGGCGCGACGTCGGCCGCGCTGCCCACGATCGACCTGATCGAACTGAACGCGGCCGGTTGCGAGGTGAGCGTGATGGAAGGCATCTTCACGGCCACCACTAACTACGTGCTCGACCGCATGATGTCGGGCGTCGCGTTCGCCGACGCGGTGGCCGAGGCGCAGCGCGCGGGCATGGCGGAGCCGGACCCGCGCTTCGATCTGGACGGCTCGGATACGGCCTGCAAGATCTGCATCCTCGCCAACGCGGGCTTCGGCGCGCGGCTCGCGCTCGATGCGATCGCGCGCGACGGCATCGAGCACGTGTCGCCGGGCGATCTTGCGCGCTGGCGCGCCGAGGGCCGGGTGCCGAAACTGGTCGGCCGCATCGAACGGCACGACGGCACGGTGAGCGCCTCGGTGCAACTGCGCACCTACGCGAGCGATCATTCGTTCGCGCAGGTGGGCGCCGGCATGAAGGCGGTGCGGATCGAGACGGACGCGATGGGCGAACTGCTCGCGATCGGCCGCACCAGCCCGCTGGCGACGGCCGCCGCCGCCTTGAAGGACTTCGAACATCTGCTGATGCAGGGCATCGCCGCGCGTTAGGCGTTCAGGCATCCGGAATGAAAAAAGCAGGCGCGCAGCCTGCTTTTTTTATGACCGTCGGGCAGCGCGCAGCGCGGTGAAGCTCAGGCCGCCGGCCCGATCTCGCGGTGGATCGGGATCACGGTGCGCCCGCCGTTGTTGCGCAGCACGTCGCGCAGGTCGTTGATAACGGGGAACACTTCGTTGTTCCAGTCGGCGCCCTGCATGTCGTGCGCTTCCTGCTCGCGTTCGACGATCCAGCGGTCTTCCTTGAAGATCCGCTCGGTGAACCACACCAGCAGCGGCCACGCGAAATCGAGCGCGAACGGCACGGACGGCTTGCGGATCGACAGCATGCCGAACGTCCGGTTGGTGCGCTGCTCGGCGTCGAGCGGCACGTAGACGATCCAGAGATCCATCACCAGCGTGCCTTCGCTCGACAGGATCTTCAGCTTTTGATACGGATATTCGGTGCGGATCGTCATGACGCTCTTGTCGCTCTGATCCTGCGGCTTCTTGCTGGCGCCGAACACGAGCGCCTCGCCGATCGGCTGCTTGCCCTCGGCGCGCGAGAACGTGTAATCCACTTCCACCCAGCCGTCGCCGCGGCGGCGGCCAAGCGAACGCGCCTTCATCTGGCCCATCTCGCGGCGATGCAGGAACTGATGGTTCATGTCCATCAGGTTCTCGTGCATGAACGAGTAGTGGCATTTGACCTTGCGGCCGAAGCGGCGGGTCTTGTACTTCGGGTCGGACACGGTGGGCAGCGCGGGCACGGGCTTTTCGGCGGCCAGCGCGGGATCGCCGGTAAACACGAAGATCAGGCCTGCCACTTCCTGGCACGGATAGGAACGCACGCCGTTGGGCAGGCGCTCCTTGCCGAGATACGGGACATCGACGCACTGGCCGCTGCAATCGTAGGTCCAGCCGTGATAGCCGCAGCGCAGCGCGTCGCCGTCGACCACGCCGGCGTGCAGCGGCACCTGGCGGTGCGCGCAGCGATCTTCGAGCGCAAAAACCGTTCCCGATTCACCTCGGAACAGCACGATCGGATCGCCGGCGAAATGCACGCCGAGCGTCTTGCCGCGCTTGAGTTCGCGCGACCAGGCGAGGGGATACCAGAAATCGGGATGAATCGGCACGCGGCGCAGATCGCGCACGGGGAGCGTGACGGTGGAATCGGTGGCGTTGGGGTTCGTGTTCTGCAGGGGCACGGCGTGCATGCGGGAGCATCTCCTGGCGTTGCGGGCGCATGGGACCATCGCGGCGGAACGCGAAGGGCAATCGGAGGAGTGTAAGCGAAAGTGAGGCGGCTCAGGCATGCCTTGTGAAGCAAACATGACAGCCGGCAGGCGAGGCAGGGGCGGATCGGGTCATGAAACAGCTGGGGCAGCCGCCCGCGCCGGAGGCGATTCGTCAGGGGGACTGACGGTCGGCGGGGATTTTCAGCGGCGGCTCGGCAACCGGCGACGCTCGGCCATCCGAAACAAAGGCGCCGCGTGCCGGCGCGAGGCGGCCGGCACGCGGCGCGCGTCAGGCGGGCAGTTCGACGCGCCGCAGCTTGCCGGCCAGCAGGCCGTAAGCGAGGATCGCGACGATCCCGTGCGCGCCGACGAACCACAGCGCGCGGTCGAACGAGCCGGTGGTGGCCACCACGAAGCCGATCACGAGCGGCGTGACGATGCCGGCGGTGTTGCCGATGCCGTTGAAGATGCCGCCGCTCAGGCCGGTCATGTCGCGCGGCGCGACGTCGGCGAGCACGGCCCAGCCGATCGCACCGAGCCCCTTGCCGAAGAACGCCAGCGACACCAGCACCACCACCATCGTGTCCGATTCGGCCCACGGCGCGAGCATCAGCGAGGTGGCGAGCGCCATGCCGATCATGAACGGCGTCTTGCGCGCCACCGAGGTCGAGCAGCCGCGCCGGATCAGGAAATCCGACAGCAGGCCGCCGAGCACGCCGCCGCTGAAGCCGCAGATCGCCGGCAGCGCGGCCACGAAGCCCACGGTCATGATGTTCATGCCGCGCGCCTTGACGAGATAGATCGGAAACCAGGTGATGAAGAAGTAGGTCAGCGCGGTGATGCAGTACTGGCCGATATAGACGGCCCACAGCGTGCGGCTGGTGAACAGCGCGCCGATCTCGCGGCGCGTGAAGCGGCGGCGGGTGCCGGCCTGGGCGCCGTCGAGGCCCACCAGCGCGCCGTTGGCGGCGATATGGTCGAACTCGGCGCGGCTCATGCGCGGGTGCGAGCCGGGGTCGCGCAGCACGGCGAACCACAGCACCGCCATCGCGAGGCCGAGCGCGCCCATGAAGAAGAACACCTGGTGCCAGCCGAACGCGTGCGTCAGCCCCGCCATCAGCGGCGTGAAGATCACCACGGCCAGATACTGCGCCGAGTTGAACAGCGCGCTGGCGGTGCCGCGCTCGTTGGTCGGGAACCAGGTCGCCACGATTCGCGCGTTGCCGGGGAAGGCCGGCGATTCGACCAGGCCGAGCATGAAGCGCATCACGAACAGCGCGACGGTGGCGCTGGCCGCGCTGCCGAACAGCGACACGCTGCCTTGCGCCATCGTGAACACCGACCACAGCACGATGCTCGCGCCGTACACGCGGCGCGCGCCGAACCGGTCGAGCAGCCAGCCGCCCGGAATCTGCCCGATCGCATAGGCCCAGCCGAACGCGGAGAACACGATGCCGAGCGCGCTCGGCGAGAGGCCGAGATCCTTCGAGACGAAGGTGCCGGCGATCGAGAGCGTGGCGCGGTCGGCGTAGTTGAGGACGGTGACGCTGAAGATCAGCGCCAGGATCCAGTAACGGAAATGGCCGATGCGCTCGCTGGCGGCCGCGGCCTTCGACGTCGTGATGTCGATGCTTTTCATGTGTCTCCTCCCTGATTTGGCGGGATGGTGCTGCCTGGTTCTGCTTGATTCTGCTTATTGCCGTGGTTGTGCGGCCCGGCGCGTCACGGCGTGACGCTCGTATCGGGCCGGCGGCCGGCGAAACTGGCGGCGAGGCTGTCGAGCACGATCGCGCCCATCGCCTCGCGGGTCTGCACCGTCGCGCTGGCGCGATGCGGTTGCAGCACCACGTTCTGCATGCCGAACAATTCGGCCGGCGCGTTCGGCTCGTCCACGAACACGTCGAGCCCGGCGCCCGCGATGCGGCCGTCGGCCAGCGCGCGCACCAGGTCCGCCTCGTTGACCAGCTTGCCGCGCGCCACGTTGATCAGGTAGCCATCGGGGCCGAGCGCGTCGAGCACGCGGGTATCGACGATGCCTTCGGCGTTGTCGGCCGAGGCCGCCAGCACCAGCGCGTCGCTGTCGGTGGCCAGTTGCGCGAGATCGGCGATGAAGCGGTACGGCGCGTCGGGCAGCTCGCGCAGGTCGGTGTAGGCGATCGGGCAGCCGAACGCGGCGGCGCGCGCGGCGATCGCGCGGCCCACCCGGCCCAGCCCGACGATGCCCACCCGCATGCCGCTGAACTTGCGCGCGAGCGGCAAGCCCGGCGCCTTGCCCCACTGGCCGTCGCGCACGTGGCGGTCGCCCACGCAGAGGCCGCGGCAGGCCGACAGCAGCAGGCCGATCGCGAGGTCGGCCACGTCGTCGGTCAGCACGCCGGGCGTGGTTGAGACATGCAGGCCGCGTTCGCGCGCGTAGTCGAGATCGACGGCGTCGGTGCCGATGCCGTTGATCGCGACGATCTTCAGGTTCGGCAACTGGTCCATCACCGCGTTGCGGATGCCGGAGGCGCCGCCCGTGACGACGCCCTGGATCCGCGCGCCGATCTCGCGCAGGTAGCCGGCCGGCTCCGCATGCTCGTAGTAGCGATGCAGCGTGTAGCGCTCGGCCAGTTGGCGCTCGAGCGAGGGCAGGACGGGGTTGATCAGCAGGATGTCGAACGGCATGGCTGGTGGTGTCTCGAACGGCTTGAAATGGGAATCGGCGGCGCGCCGGCAGGCAAGGGGCGAGGGCGGCCCGGTGCGAACGAGTATAGGCAGGCGATCGATCGAGGTCTAAGCTATATTCCGCATCGATCAATACAAAAATTGGAATGAACGTCGAACTCAATCATCTGCGTTGTTTCGTGGCCGTGGCCGAGGAATTGCACTTCGGCCGGGCCGCCGCGCGGCTGTTCATGACGCAGCCGCCGTTGAGCCGGCAGATCCAGTTGCTGGAGGAATCGCTCGGGCTGCTGCTGTTCGAGCGCAACAGCCGCAGCGTGAAGCTCACCGCAGCCGGGCGCGGCTACTACGACGATGCGCAGCGCATTCTTCGACTGACCGACCAGGCCGCCGATGCGGCCCGGCGCGTGGCGCGCGGCGACGAGGGGCAGGTGACGGTGGGCTTCACGGCCGTGGCCGGCTACCGGCTGGTGCCCGAACTGCTGGCGGCGGCGCGCGTGCAGTTGCCGGGCATCCGGCTGGTGCTCAAGGAGATGGTGTCGGTGGTGCAGATCGAGGCGCTGAAGGCGCGCGCCATCGATATCGGCATCCTGCGCGCGCCGTCGGCCGACCCCGAGATCGCCACGGCGCGGCTCGCGCGCGAACCGCTGATGGTGGTGCTGCCGGCGGCGCATCCGCTCACGCGCCGCAAGACGATTGCCGCCGCCGATCTGGCCGGCCAGCCGTTCGTCATGTATTCGGCCGACGGCGGCAAGTATTTCCACGATCGCGTGCTGGCGCTGCTGACGGAGGCGGGCGTGTATGTCGACGTGGCGCAGCAGCTCGACCAGACGCATACGGTGCTGACGCTGGTGCGGGCGGGAATCGGCGTGTCGATCGTGCCGGCCTCGGCGCGCGAGCTGGGCATGCGCGACGTGACGTTCCGGCCGCTGTGGGCGCGCGACGCGGTGGCGGATCTGGATCTGGGCTGGCGGGTGGAGCGGGACAGCCCGGCGGTGGAGCGGTTTCGGGCGTTTGCGATGGAGGGGCGGGGGGGCGCGGGG
>NZ_BAAILN010000079.1:0-239 GCF_054589155.1 Burkholderia sp. 3C | reverse complement strand
CCCGAGTTCGGCTGCACGTTCGCCGCTTCCGCGCCGAACAGCGCCTTCACGCGGTCGATCGCCAGTTGCTCGACCACGTCCACGTTCTCGCAGCCGCCGTAATAGCGCTTGCCGGGGTAGCCTTCCGCGTACTTGTTGGTCAGTTGCGAACCTTGCGCAGCCATCACGGCCGGGCTGGTGTAGTTCTCGGAAGCGATCAGCTCGATGTGATCTTCCTGGCGCTGGTTTTCGTGCTGGAT
>NZ_BAAILN010000078.1:0-344 GCF_054589155.1 Burkholderia sp. 3C | reverse complement strand
GCTGCGAGAACGTGGACGTGGTCGAGCAACTGGCGATCGACCGCGTGAAGGCGCTGTTCGGCGCGGAAGCGGCGAACGTGCAGCCGAACTCGGGTTCGCAGGCGAACCAGGGCGTGTTCTTCGCGGTGCTGAAGCCGGGCGACACGATCATGGGCCTGAGCCTGGCCGAAGGCGGCCACCTGACGCACGGCATGGCGCTGAACATGTCGGGCAAGTGGTTCAACGTGGTCAGCTACGGCCTGGACGCGATCGAAGACATCGATTACGAAGCACTGGAAAAGCGCGCGCACGAAACCAAGCCGAAGCTGATCATCGCGGGCGCCTCGGCGTTCTCGCTGAAGATC
>NZ_BAAILN010000077.1:0-430 GCF_054589155.1 Burkholderia sp. 3C | reverse complement strand
CGAAATGGCAATCGTTTGTGCCGCCGAATCGCTGTGTATCGGCCAGCCGCATGTCTTGTTCAGCGGTTGGTCCATCGGCTTCGGCGGAACATGCCGTGGATCGGTGTAGATGTTCATGCATCCGTCCGACCCGACCTCGTAGACTATCCATCGGCTGACTCGCGTGCCCCTGACTGGGTACAGCACGTAGACGTAGCCCCGATCGAGCTGGCGAAGAATGTATTTCGAGCCGTTCAGTGGCTTGCGCGTGATGTGCTGATCAGCCGTGAGGGGTAAGACATCCGGGTCGACCGGTTTTTTCGGCGCCCGGCCAGCATGCGCCTTATCGTTCGGCGGCACCGCCGCATTCAGCTTATCGTCGGACGCCACAACCGCGTAACGGACCGGCAGAATCGCCAGACCCTGCTTGATGCAATTCGGGCAATTCACG
>NZ_BAAILN010000076.1:88614-134484 GCF_054589155.1 Burkholderia sp. 3C | reverse complement strand
GGCCGGCTCGCCAGGGGCCGCCCCACCCTGCGCCGCGCGCCGGAACTCAACCGAGCCAGCGGCGCGCGTTGCGGAACACGCGCATCCACGGGCTCGCCTCGCCCCAACCTTCGGGCGACCAGCTCATCTGCACGGTGCGGTGCACGCGCTCCGTGTGCGGCATCAGCACGGTGAAGCGGCCATCGGCCGTGGTGACCGACGTGATGCCGGCCGGCGAGCCGTTCGGGTTGAACGGGTAACGCTCGGTGGCCTGGCCACGGTGATCGACGAAGCGCATCGCCACGGCCACGCGGCTCGCGTCGCCCTGCTGCGAGAAATCGGCGAAGCCTTCGCCGTGCGCGACGGCCACCGGGATGCGCGAGCCTTCCATGCCGGCGAAGAAGATCGACGGCGACGGCTGCACTTCCACCAGCGAGAAGCGCGCCTCGAACTGCTCGGACTTGTTGCGCGTGAACTTCGGCCAGGCTTCGGCGCCGGGGATCATCGACGCGATGCTCGACAGCATCTGGCAGCCGTTGCAGATGCCGAGCGCGAACGTGTCCTGACGCGCGAAGAACGTCGTGAACATCTCGGCCAGGCCTTCGTTGAAGCGGATCGTCTTGGCCCAGCCTTCGCCGGCACCCAGCACGTCGCCGTACGAGAAGCCGCCGCACGCCACCGCGCCGGCAAAGTCGGCCAGGTTGGCGCGGCCGGCCAGCAGGTCGCTCATGTGAACGTCGTGCGCGTCGAAGCCGGCGCGGTCGAACGCGTAGGCCGTTTCGAGGTGCGAGTTCACGCCCTGCTCGCGCAGGATCGCGACGCGCGGACGCGCGCCGGTGGCGATGAACGGCGCGGCCACGTCGTCGGCGGCATCGAACGTCAGCACCGGCTGCATGCCCGGATCGGCGACGTCGAGCAGCGTGTCGTACTCGCCGTCGGCGCAGGCCGGGTTGTCGCGCAGGCGCGCGATGCGCCAGCTCACTTCGGTCCAGGCGCGTTGCAGTTCGGCGCGCGGCGCTTCGTAGATCTTCTTGGCGTCGCGGAACACTTCCACCGTGTCGCGCTCGTTGACCGTGCCGATCACATGCGAGCAAGCGGACAGGCCGTGTTCGCGCAGCGAGGCCAGCACGGCGTCGCGGTCGGCGGCGCGCACCTGCACCACGGCGCCCAGTTCCTCGCTGAACAGCGCGCGGATCGTGCGATCCTCGCGGCGGCCGCTGGTCTGCTTCGCCCAATCCTTGGCGTCGCCGAAATCGGATTCGTGGTTCGGATCGAGCGTCAGCATGTCGACGTTCAGCGACACGCCGGCGTGACCCGCAAACGCCATTTCGCAGACGGTCGCCCACAGGCCGCCGTCCGAACGATCGTGGTAGGCCAGCAGCTTGCCGCCGGCGTTCAGCGACTGGATCGCATTGAAGAAGCGCTTGAGATCCTCGGGGTCGTCCACGTCCGGCGTGGCGTCGCCCACCTGCTGCGTGACCTGGGCCAGGATGCTGCCGCCCATGCGGTTCTTGCCGCGGCCGAGGTCGATCGCGATCAGCACGCTGTCGCCGGCATCGGCCACGCGGCGCAGTTGCGGCGTCAGGTGGCGGCGCACGTCTTCCACGGGCGCGAACGCCGAGATGATCAGCGACACCGGCGAGACGACTTCCTTCGCCACGCCTTCATCGTTCCACTTGGTCTTCATCGACAGCGAATCCTTGCCGACCGGAATGCCGATGCCGAGCGCCGGGCACAGCTCCATGCCGATCGCCTTGACCGTGTCGTACAGCGCGGCGTCTTCGCCGGCGGTGCCGCACGAGGCCATCCAGTTGGCCGACAGCTTGAGCTTGTCGAGCGACGCGATCGGCGCCGACGCGATGTTGGTGATCGCCTCGCCCACCGCCATGCGGCCCGAGGCCGGCGCGTCGATCACGGCCAGCGGCGTGCGCTCGGCCATCGTCATCGCCTCGCCGCCGAAGCCGGCGTAATCGAGCGCGGTGACGGCGCAGTCGGCCACCGGCACCTGCCACGGGCCGACCATCTGGTCGCGCACGGTGGTGCCGCCGACCGAGCGGTCGCCAATCGTGATCAGGAACGACTTGCTGCCGACCGTCGGGTGCTTCAGCACGTCGACCGCGGCCGTGGCCAGCGACAGGCCCGTCACGTCGACCGGCGCGCGCTCGACGCTCACGCGAGCGACGTCGCGGTGCATCTTCGGCGGCTTGCCGAGCAGCACGTCCATCGGCATGTCGACCGGCGAACTGTCGGCGCCGCTGATGGCGTCGTCGACGAGCTTCAGCTCGCGGGCATCGGTGGCCACGCCGATCACGGCGAACGGGCAACGCTCGCGCACGCAGATCGCCTCGAAGCGCGGCAGATCGTCCGGCGCGATCGCCAGGACGTAACGCTCCTGCGATTCGTTCGACCAGATTTCACGCGGCGACAGGCCGCTTTCCTCGAGCTGGATCTTGCGCAGTTCGAAGCGCGCGCCCTTGTCGGCGCCGTCGACCAGTTCGGGGAACGCGTTCGACAGGCCGCCCGCGCCGACGTCGTGGATCGACAGGATCGGGTTGGTATCGCCGAGCTGCCAGCAGCCGTTGATGACTTCCTGCGCACGGCGTTCGATTTCCGGATTGCCGCGCTGCACGGAATCGAAATCGAGCTCGGCCGTGTTCGCGCCGGTGGCCATCGAGCTGGCCGCGCCGCCGCCCATGCCGATCCGCATGCCGGGGCCGCCGATCTGGATCAGCAGCGTGCCGGCCGGCAGGTCGTGCTTGTGGGTGTGGCCGTCGGAGATGTTGCCGATGCCGCCGGCGATCATGATCGGCTTGTGATAGCCGCGCACGGTGCCGCCGACGTTCTGTTCGTACACGCGGAAGTAGCCGCCGAGGTTCGGGCGGCCGAATTCGTTGTTGAACGCGGCGCCGCCGAGCGGGCCGTCGATCATGATCTGCAGCGGCGAAGCGATGCGGTCCGGGCGGCCGTACGGCGCGTGCGCATCGGCCGGATTGCGCTCGGCCACCGGCTGGGCGGCATCGCGGGCGTTTTCCCAGGCTTCGCGCGCCTCGGGCAGATCGAGGTTCGACACGGTGAAGCCGGCCAGGCCGGCCTTCGGCCGCGCACCGCGGCCGGTCGCGCCTTCGTCGCGGATTTCGCCGCCCGCGCCCGTCGCGGCGCCGGCAAACGGCGAGATCGCGGTCGGGTGGTTGTGGGTTTCGACCTTCATCAGCGTGTGCGTCAGCTCGCTGTGGCGGCCGTACTGCTCGGCCGGCTGGCCGGCGGCGCTCGCGCCGCGCGGGAACCAGCGCTCGGCCTGCGCGCCGCGCATGATCGACGAGTTGTCCGAATAGGCGACGATCGTGCCTTGCGGGCTGATCTTCTCGGTGTTGCGGATCATCGCGAACAGCGACATGTCCTGCTTCGCGCCGTCGATCGTCCAGTCGGCGTTGAAGATCTTGTGGCGGCAGTGCTCGCTGTTGGCCTGCGCGAACATCATCAGTTCGACGTCGGTGGGATTGCGTTCGAGCTTGGTGAACGCATCGACCAGATAAACGATTTCGTCGTCGGCCAGCGCGAGGCCCAGCTCGGCGTTGGCCGCTTCCAGCGCGGCGCGGCCCTGGCCCAGCACGTCGACGCGACCCAGCGCCTTGGCCGGCAGCTCGGCGAACAGGTGGTGCGCATCGTCGCGCGCGGCCACCACGGTTTCGGTCATGCGGTCGTGCAGCGCGGCGGCCACGGCGGCGCGCACCTCCGGCGACAGCGCCTTCTTGCCGCCCATGCCGAGCAGGCCGGCCTTCAGCGTCACGCTGAATTCGACGCCGCGTTCGATGCGGCGCACCTTGGCGAGGCCGCAGTGCAACGCGATGTCGGTTGCCTTGCTGGCCCACGGCGATACGGTGCCCAGACGCGGCAGCACGATGAAGGTTTCGGTGGCGCCCTTCTCGGCGGCCGCCTCGAACGGCGCGCCGTAGTGCATCAGCGCATCGATGCGGGCCGCTTCATCGGCGGCGAGCGCGTCGGACGCGTTGACGAAATGCAGGTACTGGCCGCGAATGGCGACGATATCGCCGTCGATCTGCTTGAGCGTGTCGAGCAGGCGAGCTTGGCGGAAATCGGACAGGGCGGCGGCGCCGGGGAAACACGAGAAGTGGGCCATGGGCTGGACGGACATCGATGAGTCGCGCAAAGCGGCGACATTGGGGCGAAAGGAAGGCCGTAATTATACCCGGAAGTGGGTCCGCCCAAGGCGCTTGCGAGCCATGCCGGGCAGGGGAATCGGCGGATCGTGTCCAATCCGCCACGGCGCGGCGCGCCAACCCTGGCTGCAAGGCCGAATCCGCCAGCGCCCGGTTTGGCGCTATCATTCGCGGTTCACCGGGTTCCACACGGCCCTCAAGGAAGACCAGACTCCGGGTCGCGACGCGGCTCGTCATCGAATCACAACATGGATGTCATCGTCATCGGCGGCGGAATCGGCGGCGTCGCCACCGCCTACCAGTTGCGTGCCGCCGGCCATCGCGTCTGCGTGGTCGAACGCCACGCCACCGTTGCCCAGGGCGCGACCTACGGCCATGGCGGCCTCATGCTGCCCACCCCGCTCGACGTCTGGTTCGGCCCGACCTTCATGCACCATCGCCGCGCGCTGCGCAGCGGCGTCGTCTACAAACCGGGCCTGAACGGCGCGCTGCGCCGCTTCACGCGCGAACTGGCCACGCTGCAGGACCCGGACGCGTTCACGGCCCATTTCGCGAAGCTCAAGCCGCTGGTGGATCTGTCGCGCGACACGATCGCCGACGTCGAGCGCCGCTTCGGCCTCGAATTCGAACAGCGCCCCGGCGTGCTGCACGTGATCCGCGAGCGCCAGGAATGGGAGCAGGCCCAGCCCGCGCTCGACCTGCTGCGCGCCAACGAAGTCCCGCACCAGATCCTCACCGCCGACGAATGCACGGCGCTCGAACATTCGGTGCCGGCCGATCCGACGTTCGCCGGTGGCGTGCTGCTCGAATTCGAGCGCACAGGCAACTGCCCCCTGTTCGCGAAGCTGATCAAGCAGACGCTCGACGAGCATGGCGTGCAGTTCATGTTCGGCCGCACCGTCACGGCGATCCGTGTCGAGGCGAACCGCGCGGCCGTCGAACTCGCGCCGGAACCGGGCGACCGGCTCGGCGTGCGCGGCAAGGAAGTCGACGTGATCTCGGCCGACGCCGTGGTGGTCGCCGCCGGCACCGGCAGCGTGCCGCTGCTGGCGCGGCTCGGCGTGACGCTGCCGCTGCACCCGGTGCGCGTCAATGCGCTGACGGCGCCGGTCGCGTACGAGGAACATGCGCCGCACCTGACGGTGATCGATTCGATCAAGCGGATCGTCATGACGCGCATGCACCAGCGCGTGCGCATCAGCGGCGCGCCGGTGCTGCAAAGCGAGAAGGATACGGCGAGGCCACTGCCGGCCGCGCTCAACGACGAGGCGCTGGCGCTGCTCGGCCAGGCCACCCACGACTGGATTCCCGGCGCGGCGAAGATCTCCGCCGCGCTGCCGTGGCAGGACACGCGGCTGCTCTCGCCGGACGGCTTGCCGGTGGTCGGGCCGACGCCCCACCCGCGCGTGTTCGTCAACCTCGGCCACGGGCCGGCCGGCTGGGGCCTCGCCTGCGGCTCTGCTAGAGTGGTGAGCGATTACCTCGGCGGCACCGCGCATCAAGTGCCGGCCGACACGCTCGCCGCGCTGCGCGCGGATCGCTTCGCCACCTGACGCCGCCCACGGGCGGCGCATCGACCGGCCGCCCGGCGGCCCTTCCGACATGATGCCGCTCGCCCCCTCCGCCTCGCTGTCCGCCACGCCTGCCGCCGTCGATCCGTTCGACGCGCCGCTCGCCCATCTCCCGCTTGCGCTATCCACCGTCGCCGACGTGCGCGCCGCCGAAACCACGGCCGCCGCCGCGCTGCCGCCGCACACGCTGATGGCGCGCGCGGGCGCGGCCGCCGCGCGCTGGCTGGCCGCGCGCGCCGATCGCGACACGCGCCCGGTCTGGCTCGCCGCCGGCCCCGGCAACAACGGCGGCGACGCGCTGGTGGCCGCCGCCGAATTGCTGCGGCTCGGCGTGCAGGTGGAGGTATGCCTGCCCGTCGAACCGAAACCCGAGGACGCGCGCTGGGCGCTCGCGCTCGCCCGCGAAGCCGGCGTGCCGATCGCGGCCGAACCGCCCGCCTCGCTCGACGGCTACGGCTGGTGCGTCGACGGCCTGTTCGGGATCGGCCTCGCGCGGGCGCTCGACGGCCCGTTCGCGGCGCTGGCCGCGGCGCTGTCTGCACGCGCGCAGGCGCACGGCCGGGTGCTCGCGCTCGACGTGCCGAGCGGCATCGACGCCGACAGCGGCACGCGCGTCGGCAATGGCCCGGCCGTCTGCGCCACGCATACCCTGTCGTTCATCGCCGCCAAGCCCGGCCTCTACCTCGGCGACGGGCGCGACCACGCGGGCGAGATCGTCGTCGAGACAATCGACGCCGCACCGGCCCGGCCGTCCGCCACGCTGAACGCGGCGGCGCTGTTCGCGCCTGACTGGCCCGCGCGCGGCGCGGCCACCCACAAGGGCAGCTTCGGCAGCGTGGCGATCGTCGGTGGCGACACCGGCATGTGCGGCGCCCCGATCCTGGCCGCGCGCGCCGCCCTGCACGCAGGCGCGGGCAAGGTGCACGTGGGCTTCTTGGGTGACGACGCGCCGCCCTACGATCCGCCGTTCCCCGAACTGATGCTGCATCCGGCCGGCTCGCTCGATACCGGCGGCCTCAGCGCGGTCGGCATCGGCTGCGGCCTCGGCACGCGCGAGCCCGCCATCGCGATGCTGCGCCACACGCTCGCGCTCGATCTGCCGGTACTCGTGGACGCCGACGCGCTGAACCTGATCGCCGCGCACGACGATCTGGCCGCCGCCCTGCGCGCGCGCGCCGATCGCGATGGCGCCGCGTCGATCCTGACCCCGCACCCGCTCGAAGCGGCGCGCCTGCTCGACACCGATACGCGCGCCGTGCAGGCCGACCGGCTGGCGGCCGCGCGCGAGCTGTCGCATCGCTTTCGGGCCGTCGCGGTGCTGAAGGGATCAGGCACGGTGATTGCCGAGCCGGGCGGGCGCGTGTTCGTCAACCCGACCGGCAACGCCGCGCTCGCCACCGGCGGCACCGGCGACGTGCTCGGCGGCCTGATCGCCGCGTTCGCCGCGCAACACATGCCGGCCTGCGAGGCTGCGCTGGCGGGCGTCTACCTGCACGGGCTCGCAGCCGACTGCCTGACCGCGCTCGGCCACGGCCCGGCCGGCATGGCTGCGGGCGAACTCGCGCCGGCCGTACGTCGGCTTCTGAACCGGCACTTTTATTCACGCGTCACGTCGCCGCAGGGGTGACGCCGCTATACTGGATAGCCCTGCGCACGATCCGTCGCGCGCGGCTTGCGTAGTCCGCCGGCACGCGGCGCCCGATGCGCGCCGCCCTCGCCTTCCGAGTCACGACCGTTTCCCCAGAACCGCTATGACGCTGAATTCGCTCCCCGCTTGGCCTGCCCTCCAATCGCACTACGACGAGATCCGCGACGCGCATCTGCGCGACTGGTTCGCCCCCGCCAACGATCCCGCCCCGACCCGCGCCGAACGCTTCACGTTCGCCGGCGGCGGCCTGGCCATCGATTTCTCGAAGAACCGCATCACCGACGCCACGCTGAAGCTGCTCGTGCAACTGGCGCGCGAAGCCGGCGTCGAAACGCGCCGCGACGCGATGTTCGCCGGCGAGGTGGTCAACCCCACCGAAGGCCGCGCGGCGCTGCACACGGCGCTGCGCGCGAGCGCGCCCGATGCGCCGTTCCACGCGCAAATTGCCGCCGAACGCAAGAAGATGGCCGCGTTCGCCGAGCAGGTGCGCGACGGCCGCTGGACGGGCTACACCGGCAAGCGCGTGCGCCACGTGATCAACATCGGCATCGGCGGCTCGGACCTCGGCCCGAAGATGGTCGTGCACGCGCTCGATCATCTGGCTACCCGCGAGCTGTCGTGCACGTTCGTGTCGAACGTCGACGGCGCCGACCTGTACCGCGCGCTCGAACACTGCAATCCCGAAGAAACGCTCGTGATCGTCGTCTCCAAAACGTTCACGACGCTCGAGACCATGACCAACGCGCGCTCGGCGCGCGACTGGCTGACCTCGCACGGCTGCCCGGAAAACGCGCTCGCCAAGCACTTCGTGGGCGTGTCGGCCAACCCCGAGGAAGTGATCAAGTTCGGCATCGACGCCCACAACGTGTTCGAAATGTGGGATTGGGTCGGCGGCCGCTATTCGCTGTGGTCGGCCGTGGGCCTGTCGATCATGATCGCGATCGGGCCGCAGCAATTCGACGAACTGCTGGCCGGCGCCGACGAGATGGATCGTCATTTCCGCGAAGCGCCGCTCGAATCGAACCTGCCGGTGCTGCTCGGCCTGATCGGCATCTGGTATCGCAACTTCTTCGGCTCGCAGAGCTACCTCGTCGCGCCGTATTCGGAAGCGCTGCATTTCCTGCCGTCGTACCTGCAACAGCTCGAAATGGAGAGCAACGGCAAGTCGGCGCGCCTCGATGGCGCGTTCGTCGACTACCCGACCTCGGCCGTTACTTGGGGCGAGCCGGGCACCAACGGCCAGCACGCGTTCTTCCAGATGCTGCATCAAGGCCCGACGATCGTGCCGATCGACTTCATCGCGGTGCTGACGCCCGAGCATCCGCTCGCCAGCCATCACCCGAAGCTGCTCGCCAACTGCTTCGCGCAGAGCGAGGCGCTGATGCTCGGCCGCACGCTCGACGAGGCGCGCAAGATCGCCGGCCCGGACAAGCCCGAACTCGCGCCGCACCTGACGTTCCCGGGCAACCGGCCGACCTCGACGATCCTGGTGGACGCGCTCACCGCGCGCACGCTCGGCGCGCTGATCGCGCTCTACGAACACAAGGTGCTGGTGCAGGCGTCGGTGTGGAACATCAACCCGTTCGACCAGTGGGGCGTGGAGCTCGGCAAGATTCTCGGCAAGGTGGTCGAGGCCGACCTGACCGCGGCCAGCACGGACCCGGCCAAGCACGATTCGTCGACCTCGGCGCTGATCGCGAAGGCGCGCGCGGCGCTCAAGCAGGGCTAAACGGCACGCCATGCGAAACGGCCGGTATCGAAACCTCGACACCGGCCGTTTTTATTGGTGGCGCGCGCCGAGGCGCACTCGACGTGCCGATTCAGCCCGGGCTCGGCTCCACCGCCTCGGCGGCCACAATGCGGCCGCCGTCGAGCGTGATGGTCGCGCCGCAGCGGCGCGCGAGCACAGGATCGTGCGTGACGAGCACCAGCGTCGCACCCTGCGCGCGGTTCAGTTCGAACATCAGGTCGATGACCGCGTGGCCGGTGGCGGCGTCGAGACTGCCGGTCGGCTCGTCGGCGAACAGGATGGCCGGATCGGTCACGAAGGCACGCGCCAGCGCCACGCGCTGCTGCTCGCCGCCCGACAGCAGCTTCGGGTAATGGCCGGTACGCGCGCCCAGGCCGACGCGATCGAGCAGGCGCCGCGCCCGTTCGGCCGCCTCGCGCGCCGAAATTCCGCCGCGCAATTCGAGCGGCAGCATCACGTTTTCGAGTGCGGTCAGATGCGGCATCAACTGGAACGACTGGAACACGAAGCCGACGGCCCCACTGCGCAAGGCCGCGCGCTGATCCTCGTTCAGGCCGTTCAGGTCGCGGCCGAGCAGGCGAACCGTACCGTCGGTCGCGCTGTCCAACCCGGCAAGCAAGCCAAGCAGGGTCGACTTGCCCGATCCCGACGCCCCCACGATCGCCACGCTGTTGCCGGCGTGCACGGTCAGGTCGATGCTGTCGAGGATCGTCAGTTCACCGGCCGCATCGGCCACGCGTTTCGATACTTGTCGAACTTCAATGATCGGTTCCGTCATCTTTTGAGCATGAAGCACACACGTTCCTGGAAAAACGGCCTGCGCGCCGTCGTGATCGCCGTGGCTGCCACGGCTTCGCTGGCGGGCGTTGCCGCCCATGCGGCCAGCCCGGCGGCGAACGCCGCGCAGGCCTCCGCCAAACCTAACATTGTCGTGCTCGGCGACAGCCTGTCCGCCGAATACGGCCTGCCGCGCGATACCGGCTGGGTGGCGCTGATGCGCGAACGCATCGCGCAACAGCGGCTCGATTATAGCGTTGCGAACGCAAGCGTCAGCGGCGATACCACCAGCGGCGGACGCGCCCGCCTGCCCGCCCTGCTCACGCGCCTGAAACCGGCGATCGTGGTGGTCGAGCTGGGTGCGAACGACGCGCTGCGCGGCGTGCCGATCGCCACCACCGAGCAGAACCTGCGCGCGATCATCGCAGGCGCACAGCAGGCGAAGGCCAAGGTGGTGCTGATCGGCATGTACGTGCCGCCGAATTACGGCCTCGATTACACGCAGAAGTTCCATGCGATGTACGGCACGCTCGCCAAGGAGCTGCATCTGCCGCTGGTGCCGTTCCTGCTGGCCGGCATGGAAGACCAGCCGGACCAGTTCCAGGACGACCAGAAGCACCCGAACCAGGGCGCGCAGCCGAAGCTGCTCGACAACGTCTGGCCCGTCATGAAGCCGCTGCTCGGGCCGGGCGCGCATTGAGCGCCTCATAAGCAAATAGCCCCGCTCGTGACCGGGCGGGGCTGTGTGTCGGGCGAACGCTGATGCGCGTTGCGGGGCTTACGCTGCAATGCCGCGATCAGTTGCCGTCGGCGTTGTTCGCATTGCTGTTGTCGGTGACCGAGCCATACAGCTTGACCGTCGAGCGCGCGCGCAGCGCCTTCATGAACGCCTCGCTCTCGCTTTGCGCGTAGACCTGCGCCAGTTGCTGCTGCGCGGCTTGCAGTTGCTTCGGGTCCGGTGCCGGCGGCGCGATCACGGCGTTCACGCGGAAGATCGCATAACCGCCGCCATCGCCCAGGTCCACGCCGACATACGCCGGCAGCGCCTTGTCGTCGGCCTTGTAGATCGCGGCCACGGCGTCGGGCGGCAAACCCTGCGCCTGCGTGCGCGAAATTTTCTCGGCCGGCAGGAAGCCATCGGTGGACTTCGACTTCTCCAGCGCCGCGAGCTTGTCCTTGCCGTCCTGCTTGG
Source organism: Burkholderia sp. 3C (assembly GCF_054589155.1). Classification (NCBI taxonomy): domain Bacteria; kingdom Pseudomonadati; phylum Pseudomonadota; class Betaproteobacteria; order Burkholderiales; family Burkholderiaceae; genus Burkholderia; species Burkholderia sp. 3C. The sequence continues at coordinate 123,389 of NZ_BAAILN010000076.1, read as the reverse complement.
CCAGCTTGGCGCTTTCGTCGGCGATGAACTTCTGGCGAACCTGATCCTTGATCGCGTCGAGCGCGGGCACCGCGGCCGGCTTGTCGGCCGTCACGTGCGCGGCGATCAGCGTGCTGTTGCCGATGTCGATCGCCTGCGTGTTGTTGCCGTTCTTGACCGCATCGGCGGCAAACACGGCCGCCAGGAACTTCGGATTGTTGAGCGGGCTGTCCGGCGGCAGTTGCGGGTTCGGCTGCGGCGTGACGGTGGCCGTCTGCACGGTCAGCTTGTACTTGTCGGCGGCCGGCTGCAGGCTCTTCGCCTTCTCGTAGACAAGCGACGTGAACCCTTCCGAGTTGTCCGTGAATGCCTTGGCCGCGAACTGCTGCTTGAGCTCGACCGCGATGCTGTCCTTGACCTCGTCGAACGGCTTGACCGCGGCCGGCTTGACGTCGGTGGCCTTCAGAATATGGAAGCCCAGGTCGGATTCCACCACGTTGCTGACCTCACCCGACTTCAGCGCGAAGGCGGCATCGTCGAATGCCGGGCCGCCGGCCGTCGAACCGCGCGTGACGTAGCCGAGGTCGCCGCCCTTCGCGGCCGACGGCGCATCCTGCGAATTCTTCTCGGCGATCTGAGCGAACTGGTCCGGGTGCGCCTTGACGTCGGCCAGCAGCTTGTCGGCCTTGGCCTTCGCGGCGGCCTTGTCGGCGGCGCTGGCGCTGCGCGGCGCCTCGATGAAGATGTGGCTCACGCGCACCTGCGCTTCGGTACGGAAACGCGCGGCGTTGTCCTCGTAGAACTTGTGCAGATCGGCGTCGGACGGCTGCGCATTCGCGGCGGCCGAAGCCGGCGAGAACACGAGGTACTGGATGGTGGCCGTCTCGGGCGTGGCGAACGATGCCTTGTGCGCATCGTAGTAGGCCGAGATTTGCGCGTCGGTCGGCTGAACCTTGCTGGCGTAATCGGCCGGCTTCAGCACGATGGCCTGCACTTCACGCTGCTGCTGCGCGAGATCGGTCAGGTGCCGGGCCACGCTCTTCGGCGTGAACGCGCTGTTGATCAGGTTTTCCGGCAATTGGCTCTGCGAGAGCTGGTAGCGGATCGATTCCTGATATTGCTCGGGCGTCATGCCCTGCATCGCGAGCAGCTGCGTGTAGCGCTCGCCGTCGATCGTGCCGTCCGGCTTGCGCAGCGAGGCGATGATCGGATTCGACATCAGGGCCGTGCGCACCGCGCCATCGGAGGCGGTCAGGTGCAGGCGGCGCACTTCGTCGGTCAGCGCGCTTTGCTCGATCATGCCGTCGAGCAGTTGCTGGCGACGTTCGGGCGTGTCGAAGGTTTTCGAATCGAAATTGGCGCCGAGCGTCTGGCGAGCCTGGTCGACCTGCTGCCGGTAGGCGCTGTCGAATTCGGCTCGCGTGAGCTTGCGCCCGCCGACCGAGGCCACGTTCGCACTGTCGTCAAAGAAGTCGCGGAAACCCTGAACCCCGACGAACCCAAGCCCCGGCAACACGATCAGGAGCAGGAGAGACATCATCAGGCGCTGATGATTGCGGAAGAAATCGAGCATGCGTAAGCAGAGTGGCTGGACAAAACGACCGATAGTACATCAGCGGCACGAAAAAAAGCGAGAACGCACCGTGCGCGGCCATGCACCCATGTGCCGATACGCGTGCGGCTGCCACACGTCTGGTTCGATCGGAAAAACAAAAAGCCCCGCGAGCGCGAACTCACGAGGCTTTTGTCTGAATCTGGCGGAGCGGACGGGACTCGAACCCGCGACCCCCGGCGTGACAGGCCGGTATTCTAACCAACTGAACTACCGCTCCTTGGGTCGGTACTGCCGACAAGATCGCAAAACTGGTGGGTGCTGAGAGGCTCGAACTCCCGACCTACGCCTTGTAAGGGCGCCGCTCTACCAACTGAGCTAAGCACCCGTTTCGCGCTTGCCATCTGCTTGCCGAGATTGCCCTGAACCACGAAGGCATTCTCATGCAGCAAGCCCGCTAGTTTAGCGCATCCTTCAGTGCTTTACCAGCCCTGAATTTCGCGACGCGCGCCGCTTCGATACGAATCGTCTCGCCGGTTTGCGGATTGCGCCCGTTGCGTGCAATCCGTTCGCCAACCTCGAATGTGCCGAAACCGGCCAGCGTGACGCTGCCGCCGCTTTCGAGCGCCTGCATGACACCGCCGATCAGTGCGTCGAGCGCACGTCCGGCCGATGCCTTCGATAAATCCGCCTCGCGTGCGATGTGGTCGATCAAGTCCGTCTTGTTCATGCCGTCCCCTTTCGTGAGTGGTTCAGTCTCAGAACAGCCGCCCCGTGCAGGCCGTCGCCCGGTTCATGCCGGGTCGATCATTAAATGAAGCCGAAACCAGCCTGTCAAGCGGCAGAACCGAGACAGGACAAGGGATCCCACAATTTGACGCATTTGTGATGGTTTTCATCAGGGCATAAAAAAACCCGCGGTATTCACCGCGGGTTTTTGCCGGCCGGGGGCTAGCCCGGCCGCACCTGATTCAAGGCATTTAGTGCTTCACAACTTCGGTTGACGCATCTTTCGGCGCCTCGGCCACCGGCGCCGCGGCCTTCGCCTCTTCTTCCGGCAGCGCGCTCGGCATCCGTTCGAGTGCCAGTTCAAGCACCTTGTCGATCCAGCGGACCGGCACGATCTCGATCGCGTTCTTTACGTTGTCCGGAATGTCCGCGAGATCCTTCACGTTCTCTTCCGGAATCAGCACGAGCTTGATGCCGCCGCGATGTGCCGCCAGCAACTTCTCCTTCAGCCCGCCGATCGGCAGAACTTCGCCGCGCAACGTGATTTCACCCGTCATCGCCACGTCGGCACGCACCGGGATGCCGGTCAGCACCGACACCAGGGCAGTCGTCATGGCGATACCGGCGGACGGACCGTCCTTCGGCGTCGCGCCTTCGGGCACGTGGATGTGGATGTCCTGCTTCTCGAACGCCTCGTCCTTCACGCCCAGACGACGTGAACGCGAACGCACGACCGAGCGCGCGGCTTCCACCGATTCCTTCATGACGTCGCCGAGCGAGCCGGTACGGATCACGTTGCCCTTACCGGGCATCACCGCCGCTTCGATCGTCAGCAGATCGCCGCCGACTTCCGTCCAGGCCAGGCCCGTGACTTGGCCGACCTGATTTTCCTTGGCGGCCAGACCGAAGTCGTACTTGCGCACGCCGAGGAACGTGTCGAGGTTGCCGGCATCGATCTTGACCGGGCTCGCTGCCGTCTTCAGCAGCAACATCTTCACGACCTTGCGGCAGATCTTCGAGATTTCACGTTCGAGCGAACGCACGCCCGCTTCACGGGTGTAGTAGCGAATGATGTCGCGGATCGCTTCTTCCGAAACCGCGATTTCGCCGTCCTTCAGCCCGTTGTTCTTCTTCTGCTTCGGCAGCAGATAGCGTTGCGCGATGCTGACCTTCTCGTCTTCCGTGTAACCCGACAGACGAATCACTTCCATCCGGTCGAGCAGCGGCGGCGGGATGTTCAGCGAATTCGACGTCGCCACGAACATCACGTCCGACAGATCGAAATCGACTTCGACGTAGTGATCGGCGAACGTGTGGTTCTGTTCCGGATCGAGCACTTCGAGCAGGGCCGACGACGGATCGCCACGGAAATCCATGCCCATCTTGTCGACTTCGTCGAGCAGGAACAGCGGATTGCGTACGCCGACCTTGGTCAGGCTCTGCAGGATCTTGCCCGGCATGGAGCCGATGTAGGTCCGACGGTGGCCGCGGATCTCGGCCTCGTCACGCACGCCGCCGAGCGCCATGCGCACGAACTTGCGGTTCGTGGCGCGGGCGATCGACTGGCCGAGCGAGGTCTTGCCGACGCCCGGAGGCCCGACCAGGCACAGGATCGGTGCCTTGACCTTGTCGACGCGCTGTTGCACCGCGAGATACTCGAGGATCCGTTCCTTGACCTTCTCGAGGCCGAAGTGATCTTCGTCGAGCACCGATTCGGCGTTCGTCAGGTCGTTGTTGACCTTGCTCTTCTTGCGCCACGGCAGGCCGATCAGCGTGTCGATGTAGTTGCGCACGACGGTGGCTTCGGCCGACATCGGCGACATCAGCTTGAGCTTCTTGAGCTCGGCATCGGCCTTCTTCTTGGCTTCCTTCGGCATGCGCGCGGCGTTGATGCGCTTCTCGAGTTCCTCGAGATCGGCACCTTCCTCGCCTTCGCCCAGTTCCTTCTGGATCGCCTTGACCTGTTCGTTCAGGTAGTACTCGCGCTGGCTCTTCTCCATCTGGCGCTTGACGCGGCCGCGGATGCGCTTTTCGACCTGGAGGATGTCGATTTCGGCTTCGAGTTGCGCGAGCAGATGCTCGAGGCGCTCGATGACCGGGAACATCTCGAGGATGTGCTGCTTCTGGTCAAGCTTGAGCGGCAGATGCGCGGCGATCGTGTCGGCCAGACGGCCGGCTTCGTCGATACCCGACAGCGAGGTCAGGATTTCCGGCGGGATCTTCTTGTTCAGCTTCACGTACTGGTCGAACTGCGACACGATGGCGCGGCGGAGGGCTTCCGTTTCGGCGCTATCGGCATGGTCGGGTTCGAGCGGCAGCACTTCGCACGAGAACTGGGTTTCCTGTTCTTCGATCGACAGCGCCTGCGCGCGTTGCAGGCCTTCGACGAGCACCTTCACGGTGCCGTCCGGCAGCTTCAGCATCTGCAGGATGTTGGCGATACAGCCGACCTCGTACATGTCCTTTTCGGTCGGTTCGTCCTTGGCGGCAGTTTTCTGCGCGACGAGCATGATGTGCTTGCCGCCTTCCATCGCTGCTTCGAGGGCCTTGATCGACTTCGGTCGGCCCACGAACAGAGGAATCACCATATGCGGGAAAACGACGACATCTCGCAGCGGCAGCAGCGGGAGCGTAATGCGTTCCGGCGGGAGAAGTTGGGTGCCTGACATTTTCATTTCCCCATGAGTGGAATCAATTGTTCGGTAGTTGAGGCCGGCAGATTGGATTGCAAGCCTTCAGCGCGTGGGAAATATTCGGTAAAAAAGTCGCCGGTCGGAAGAAAGTCAGTGTTACCCACAAGACTAAACGAAAAAAGCCGTTCACGACGCCATGAACGGCTTTTTTGCTTCTTTCAGACAGTCAAGCCGATCAATTCGAACCCGCCACTTTGGGCGTGTCCTCGTAGATCAGCAGGGGTTTGCCATCGCCGTCGATCACGTTGTCGTCGATGATGACCTTGCTCACGCCCTTGAGCGTCGGCAACTCGTACATCACTTCGAGCAACGCCTGTTCGATGATCGAGCGCAAGCCGCGCGCACCGGTCTTGCGGCGAATGGCCTTGCGGGCCACGGCCTGCAGCGCACCGGGGCGCAACTCCAGCTCGACACGCTCCATCGCGAACAGCTTCTGGTATTGCTTGACCAGTGCGTTCTTCGGCTCGACGAGGATCGTCATCAGCGCTTCTTCGTCGAGCTTGCCGAGCGTGGCGACCACCGGCAAGCGGCCGATCAGTTCGGGGATCAACCCGAATTTGATCAGGTCTTCCGGTTCCGTTTCGCGCAGCACCTCGCCGGAATCGCGCTCCTGCTTGCTCTTCACCGACGCGCCGAAGCCGATGCCGGTTTTCTCGGTGCGATCGGTGATGACCTTTTCGAGGCCGTCGAACGCGCCACCGCAGATGAACAGGATGTTGGTCGTATCAACCTGGATGAAATCCTGGTTCGGATGCTTGCGGCCGCCCTGCGGGGGCACCGACGCCATCGTGCCTTCGACCAGCTTCAGCAGCGCCTGCTGCACGCCCTCGCCCGACACGTCGCGCGTGATCGACGGGTTGTCCGACTTGCGGCTGATCTTGTCGATTTCATCGATGTAGACAATGCCGCGCTGCGCCTTGTCGACTTCGTAATTGCAGTTCTGCAGCAGCTTCTGGATGATGTTCTCGACGTCCTCGCCCACGTAGCCCGCTTCCGTCAGCGTGGTCGCATCGGCGATCACGAACGGCACGTTCAGCAGGCGTGCGAGGGTTTGCGCGAGCAGCGTCTTGCCCGAGCCGGTCGGCCCGATCAGCAGGATGTTGCTCTTGGACAGTTCGACGTCGTCCTTCTTGTCGAGGTGCTTGAGACGCTTGTAGTGGTTGTAGACAGCCACTGCGAGGATCTTCTTCGCACGCTCCTGCCCGATCACGTACTGATCGAGGATCTCGCGAATTTCCTGCGGGCTCGGCAAGTCCGATTTCGACAGACTGGCTTCGACCCCGGATGCGGCTGCTTCGTCGCGAATGATCTCGTTGCAGAGGTCGATGCATTCATCGCAGATGAACACCGACGGGCCTGCGATGAGTTTTTTCACCTCATGCTGGCTTTTCCCGCAGAACGAGCAATACAACAGCTTTTCGCTGTTCGAACCTTTTTTGTCCGCCATGAATGTATGAGCCTCCGGACACACGAGTTACATAATACGCCGTTTGGCCGGCCGCCCATGACGCTGCCATGGGTATTGGCCAGCTGCGCTGGTCTTGCCGCAGATGCTCGAGGCGCGGGGGCTGCCCCATTTGGGGCGGCACCCCGTTTGCTGACTTACGGGCGCTTTGCCGTGACGTGGTCGATCAGGCCATAGGCCTTCGCGTCATCGCTGGACATGAAATTATCACGATCCGTGTCGCGTGCGATGCGCTCGACATCCTGCCCGGTGTTCTCGGCGAGGATCTTGTTCAGGCGTTCGCGCAAATACAGAATTTCGCGCGCCTGAATTTCGATGTCCGACGCCTGGCCGCGCGCGCCGCCCAGCGGCTGGTGAATCATCACGCGGGCGTTCGGCAGCGCATAGCGCTTGCCCTTCGCACCCGACGACAGCAGGAACGCGCCCATGCTGGCCGCGAGGCCCATGCACAAGGTCGAGACGTCCGGCTTGATGAACTGCATCGTGTCGTAGATCGCCAGGCCAGCCGACACCGAACCGCCGGGGCTGTTGATGTACAGGCTGATGTCCTTGTCCGGATTCTCGCTTTCGAGGAACAGCATCTGCGCGACCACGAGGTTGGCAGTCTGGTCGTTCACTTCGCCGACCATGAACACGATCCGCTCCTTGAGCAGACGCGAGTAGATGTCGTACGAACGCTCGCCGCGGCCACTCGTTTCGACCACGATCGGCACGAGGCCGAGCGCCTTGGTCTCGAAATCCTGCGGCGCATGGGAAGCCAGCGTATTCAGCAATTCAGCGCGATTGATCATGCAATGAGCCTTGTCCGAAATGAGTATTGAACGGAAGAAAGCGCCGGTGGCGCGAAACGATTGCGCCACCGGCCCGGACACCGACGTAAAAACGGCGTGCGGGCCGTCGCTCCGACAGCCGGCACGCCGCTGAAACGACGCTTAAGCCTGCGCGGATGCGCTGGCCAGTGCCTCGAAGCTCACTTCCTTGTCCGTCACCTTCGCCTTGCCGAGCACGAATTCGACGACGTTGCTTTCAACGACGAACGCTTCCATTTCGGCCAGACGCTGCTGGTTCGAATAATACCAGCGGACCACTTCCTTCGGGTCTTCGTAGCTCTTGGCGAACTCGTCGACTTCGGCGCGGATCTGTTCCGGCTTCGCTTCCAGGCCGTTGGCCTTGACCAGCTCGGCGATCACCAGGCCCAGCTTGACGCGGCGCTCGGCTTGTTCCTTGAACATTTCGACCGGGATCGGTGCGTTCTCGGCGTTCGGCACGCCGCGTTGCGCCAGATCCTGACGGGCCATTTCGACCAGGCGCTGCTGATCCTGCTCGACCAGCGCGTTCGGCACGTCGAGTTCCGAGATCTTCAGGACGGCGTCCATGACCTGGTTCTTGACGAGCGATTGCGTGCGGCGCTTGGCTTCGCGTTCGAGGTTTTCCTTGATCTCGTTGCGCATCTTGGCGGTGTCGCCATCTTCGATGCCGAGCGTCTTGGCGAACTCGCCGTCGATTTCCGGCAGATGCGGCCATTCGACCTTCTTCAGCGTGACCGTGAACTTCGCGGTTTTGCCGGCGACGTCCTTGCCGTGGTAATCCTCGGGGAACGTCAGGTCGAATTCGCGTGCTTCACCGACCGTCAGGCCCAGTGCAGCCTGTTCGAATTCCGGCAGCATGCGGCCTTCGCCGAGCACGAACGGGAAATCTTCGGCCGTGCCGCCCGCAAACGCGACATCGTCGATCTTGCCGACGAAGTCGACCGTCACGCGGTCGCCGTTCTGGGCTGCCTTTTCGGCGCCGCCGTCGCCATGCTCGCCGGCTTCGCCGCGATCATGGAAGTGGACGCGCTGCTTGCGCAGGATGTCCAGCGTGCGGTCGATTTCGGCGTCGCCGATGGTGGTGGTCGAGCGCTCGACTTCCGCCGTCGCCAGATCGCCGATCGTGACTTCCGGGTAGACCTCGAACGTCGCGTCGAACGCGTAAGCGTCGGCCGCGGCTTCCGCCTTCGGTGCGAAGCTCGGCTGGCCGGCCACGCGCAGGCTTTCCGCGCGGCTGACTTCGAAGAACTCCTGGCCGATCTTGTCGCTCAGCACTTCGGCCTCGACCTGACCCGCGTATTGTTGCGCGACCATCTTGAGCGGCACCTTGCCCGGGCGGAAGCCCGGCATGCGCACGTTCTTCGCGAGTTTCTGAATACGGGCGTCGATCTCCTTCTGCACGACTTCCTTCGGCAGGGAGATCGTCACACGGCGTTCAAGCTTGCCGAGGTTTTCAACAACGTTAGCCATGGCTTCAATCGTCCTAAAATTATTCGAGCGAATCGGGTTTCCTTGCCGCGCCTGCCTCGCGACACGCATGCATCGCGCGGCGTCGCCGCCGTTCTCGTTCGTCGGCGCCACGTTGAAAAGTGCGACGCCTGCGGCATGAAAAGCACGGCTTTGGCCGGAAGAATCGGCTATTCTAGCAAACTATTTTCCCCATACCCGCCTGATTGCAGCGCCTCGAACCAGCCGGCGGCGCCCGCCCGCACTCGGCCCCGCGCGCTTCCCGCTCCCAGCGCGCCGATTCCAGCCATACCGTCCCGCCTATTCGCCGCACGCCGCCGGCCTGTTAAGCTCGCGTTTCCGTCTCGATCGACGGCTCGCGCGCCGAGGTTCGGCCACCGCCGCAGCCGCCGAGACAGCCCTTGCGACACCCACCGAACATCTCATCGGAGACACCATGCAGCCCTTCCCGTCCGCGCCTGTCATCGTCATCGCGCCCGATTCCTTCAAGGGGTCGTTATCCGCGCAGCAGGTTTCGGACGCGATCGCGGCCGGCGTCCTGCGCGCGCGCGCCGATGCCGAGGTGCGTTCGTGCCCGATGGCCGACGGCGGCGAAGGCACGCTCGACGCCATGCTGGCGCACGGGGGGGCGCGCCGCACGCTCGCGGTGAAGGGCGCGTCGCTGGCCTCGCGCGAAAGCGCGGCGGGCCTGGTGGATACGCACACGGCGATCATCGAGACGGCGGAAATCGTCGGTATCACCGATCCGGTCGGCATGGCCGTGCCGGTGGAAACGCGCAGCACGCGCGGCATGGGCGAGGCGATCCGCCAGTTGCTCGATGGCGGCGTGCGCACCTTCTTCGTGGCGCTCGGCGGCAGCAGCACCAACGACGCCGGCGCCGGCCTGCTGGCCGCGCTGGGCCTGCGCGCGCTCGACGCCGAAGGCCGCGAGATCGAGCCCACCCCGGAACGGCTGGCCGGTATCGTCCGGCTCGACGCCTCGGGCCTCGATCCGCGCCTGGCCGACACCGAATTCGTCGGCATGTCGGATGTCGACAATCCGCTGACCGGCGATCACGGCGCCACGGCGATCTTCGGGCCGCAAAAAGGCGTGCGCCCCGATCAGGTCGCGCAGCTCGACGCGGCGCTCGCACATTACGCCGATCTGGCCGAAGCGGCACTCGGCCGGCAGGTACGGGAATTGCCCGGCGCGGGCGCGGCGGGCGGCCTCGGTTTCGCGCTGCATCTGCTCGGCGCGCGCTTCGAGGCGGGTGCGGAAGTGGTCGCACGCCAGATCGGGCTCGATGCGGCCCTCGACGGCGCACACTGGCTGATCACCGGCGAAGGCCGCTCCGACGGCCAGACGCTGCACGGCAAGGCGCCATTCATTGCGTGCCGCCACGCAGCGGCGGCCGGCGTGCCCGCCACCCTGCTGTCGGGCGGCGTGGATTCGGCCGCGCTGTCCCAATTGTCGGTACATTTCGACGGCTGCTTTTCCCCGGCGCCGGGACCGATTACGCTCGAGGTCGCGATCCGCGACGCCGCGCGTCTGCTCGAAAACGAAGCCGAGCAACTGACCCGGTTGCGCTTCGGCCGCCTCGCCGCGCCGTCGTCGCCCCGTTGACCGCGCGCGGCGATCCGGGAACAATCGGGCCGCCGCCCTATCTCCAGGAACCGCCATGAAAGGCAGTCAAGCCGGACTCGACCAGTTTCTGACCCAGCGTCTGCATACGCTGAACAAGCTCACCGATCGCGCGATCGGCGAGCTTTACCGGGACAAGCTCGGCATCACGCTGCCCGAAGCCCGCGTGATCACCTCGGTCGGGGCCTTCGGGCCGTTCTCGATCATGGAACTCGCACGCAGCACGCATCTCGACAAGAGCCAGGCGAGCCGCGCCGCCGAAGCATTGATCAATCAGGGCCTGCTGACACGCACCACCAGCGACGAAGACGGCCGCGTGGTGGTGATCGGCCTGACGCGCGAAGGCACGGCGCTGAACCGCCGGATCATGACGCTGGCGCGGCGCTGGAACGCCGATCTGGCCGAACGCCTGACCGACAGCGAGCACGCCGCGCTCGAACGCGCGCTCGACAAGCTGATCGCCAGCACGCGCGAACGCATCGAGTAAGCGCCGCGCGCTTCAAGCAGCCGGCTTCCGCAGCCGGCTGTTTTGCGTGATGCGCCGCAATTCCTGCCTGGCTATAGGCCGCTATTGCGCGCACGCTGGCGCAGCAGGCCCAACACGGCGTCGCAAAACGGCGTCGGCACGCCGAGCGCACGGCCCAGTTCGGGGAAAACCCCGAGGATCGGCGCGATTTCCAGCGGCCGGCCCGCCTCGAAATCCTGCAGCATCGACGTACGGAACGCGCCGAGCCGGCGCGTCACGGCCGTGCGCTCGACGCTGCTCATGCCGGTCGACAGGCCCAGCCGCTCGCCCACCGCCGCCGCCTCGTCCATCATGCGCAACGCCAGGGCGTGCGTGTCCGGATCGTCGAGCAGCGCCAGCGTCGTAGAGCCGGTCAGTGCACTGAGCGGATTCATGTTCATGTTGCCCCACAGCTTGGCCCAGATCTGCGTGCGGATATCGGCGGTGGTTTCAACGTCGAAACCGCCCGCAGCCAGCGCGGCGGCGAAAGCCTCGGCCTGCGCCGCTTGCGCCGTGCCGGGCGCGCCGACGATCAGCCGGTTGCCGGCCACGCGCCGCACCACGGCGGGCGCATCGGTCGCCGACGACAGATGCACCACGCAGCCGATCGACTGCACCGGCGGCAGCGCGGCAGCGATCGCGCCGCCCGGGTCGACGGCATCGAGCGAACGGCCGTCGAGCGCGCCGCCGATGCCGTGCAGGAACCACCACGGCAGGCCGTTCATGGCCGCGACGATGGTGGTGCGCGGGCCGACCAGCGGCGCCAGTTGCGCGGCGAGCGCCGGCAGCGCCTGCGCCTTCAGCGCGATCACGACGTAATCCTGTTCGCCGAGCACGCGCGGATCGTCGCTGGCAACCAGCGGCGTGCGGCGCGTCACGCCAAGATCGTCGACGACCGTCAGGCCGTCGCCGCGCAACGCGGCGAGCGTCTGCCCACGCGCCAGCGCCGACACCGTCCAACCCGCCTGCGACAGCGCCGCCGCCAGCAAGCCGCCGATCGCGCCAGGGCCGACGATCGCGGCCCGTACCGGTGAAGCATTCATATGCACGCCTCCTCAAAGGTTCGATGATGCCCAAAGCCGCTCGCGGCATCGCCATTCACGATGCACCTGCATGCACCTGTTGAAAACTTTTTGTTACATGGTTGCACGCGCAACCGTTCGGGCACGACAAGACACAAGCGGTTACGCCCCGGATCGCCAGCCCTGGCGGGTTTCCGGCCGATTTCAGGCACGAAAAATTCCGTCGAACGTAACAAAACGTGAGCACCGGCTTCAGGGCAAACGCACTAGAAAGCCCCCTGCATTTGGCCCTGTTGACGGCGACATCGCCACCGTATTCTGAACGAACTGCCACTTCCACTGAGGAGACAGGCGATGCAGCACTTACATATCACGCCCGATCCGCAACCGATCGCGCCCCAACCGATTCCAGGCGATCCGCCACCCGGCCAGGATTTACCGGGTACGCCTCAACCGGACGTTCCGGTGCCGCCACCGGGCTTGCCGCCCGTGACACCGATTCCCGATCCACCGCGTGCATGACGCGCATTGCATTCAATTAACCCGTCATTGACGACACCACTCAACGGAGAACGACACCATGAACAAGATGAACAAGATCACCATTCCGTCGCTGCTTGCCGTGAGCGCTGCCCTGTTGCTCGGTACGGTCGGCATGCCGGCCGCCTACGCGCAAACCACGGATGCCAACGGTGCCGCGATGAAGTCGGATCAGCCGGTCACCGATACCTGGATCACCACCAAGGTGAAGTCCGAACTGGCCACCACCAAGGGCGTCAAGAGCACGGAAATCGGCGTGAAGACGGTCGATGGCGTGGTGACGCTGACCGGTGCGCTGCCGTCGTCGACGGCCGTCAAGAAGGCCGTAGCCGTCACCAAGTCGATCAAGGGCGTCAAGAGTGTCGACGATTCGGGCCTGAAGTCGAAGGGCTAACGCTTTACCCGTGAGTTCGGGGCGCCGCCGCGCGCGGCGCCCGATTCCCCGACGACCAAGGAGGACATCATGAACGAAGACAAGATCAAGGGCCAATGGAAGCAACTGGCCGGCAAGCTGAAGGCCCAATGGGGCAAGTTGACCGATGACGACCTGAAGGTGCTGGACGGCAACCGCGAATATCTGGCGGGCCGCATTCAGGAGCGTTACGGCATCGCTCGCGACGAAGTCGAGAAGCAGTTGCACGACTTCGACCGCACGCTCTAACCGACAACCGCGGCGCGTCACCTTCGTGCGTGCGCGCTGCGCTCACGCAAGGAGGCCGAAATGGGTAGATACCTGATTGCCTGGCTGCTTGGCGTGCCGATCGGACTGTTGGTCGTGATTTATCTGATCGCGCACATTCTTTGATATCGAAGGCTGGATTGCGCAAGACGCGGTGTATCAGCAATTCGCTGATACACCGCGTTTTTTATTTTCCGCGCCGGCCGCCCTTCTCCCGCCTCGTTACAGATTCGTTTCCGGAATCCAGACGATGGTGGCCTGCACCGCTTCGCCCGGCGCCAGCACGCATCCGCCGCGCGCCGCTGCCGGCACATCGAGATTGATCCAGTCGGTCGTGTTGCTGACCGGTTCGGCACAGAACACCGGCTCGCCCGGCGGCGAGTACAGCACGAAGCAGTCGAGCGGCGCCTCGGCGCGCATCGTCAGGCGACGACGCTCGTCCGGCCAGTCGATCACGGCCTCGTGTCCCCATCCCGTGAAATTGTTGTCGAGCGCGAGCGCGTCGACGGCCACGCCCTGCGCGAGCGCCTCGACGGCCGGATGCGCGTCGAGCGACACCGGCAGCAGGTCGCCATCGCTTTGCCACATCGCGGCCACTCGCGTGCGAAGCCGCGTATGTGCGCTGCGCGGGTAATACGGGTGGTGACCGAAGCCGAACGGCATCGGCCGGCTGTCGAGATTGCGCGCGGCGATCTGCAGCGACAGTGCGCCATCCGCGCGCAATTCGATCCGCTGCGTGGCCGCATAACGGAACGGCCAGCCCGGGTTGGCGGCCGTGCCCGCATCGGCGGCCGGTTCGTAATCCAGGCGCAACTCGACCGACGCCTCGCCGCGTGCCGCGACCTGCCACGGCAGGCGCCACGCATGGCCGTGCAGCGCATGGCGCAGCGCGCCCTCGCCCATCGGCAGTTGCCAGTCGCGGCCGTCGAAGCGGAACCGCCCGTCGCGAATTCGGTTGCAATACGGCATCAACGGAAAGCTCGCCAGCAGCAGCGGATCGGCGGCATCGAGCGCGTCGCGCCCGGCCGGGCGCAGCCAATGCACCGGCCCGTGCGGCGTGGCATCGTAGAACGCCGCCAGCGATCCGCCCAATTCGGGCGCGATCACCACGCGGCGCGCACCATCGTGCAATACAACCAGCGCGGGATCATCGAGGATCGTGCGATCGAGGTCGAACGCCACCGGCTCGGCGGCGTGCTCGGGGCCTGGGGCCTGCGATTGGCGGGAGGAAGGGGGCGTGGCGGGACGGCAGTTCAAGACAATCGCTCCCATGACGATGGCGGCGGGTTCGCGGGTAATTTCCGCCAGCGTCGCATAGCCATTGCATTTTCGTCAATTTATTACTAATAATTCATTCATCGCCGATGCGACCGCCGCATCGCGCACCGTTCCCGGTTTCCGCATTCGAATGAAAAAATCCACGCAGCGCCGTCCTACCATGACGGACATCGCCAAGATCACCGGCGTCTCGCAATCGACCGTCTCGCTCGTGCTGAACGGCGCGGTCGGCGCGAAGTTCTCCGACGACACGCGCCAGCGCGTGCTGAAAACGGCCGAGGAACTCGGCTACCAGTTGCCGACCCGCGCCAGCGCGCCGGCCGCGCCCGGCGAACGCAACCAGATCGTCTATATCGCCGACGAAATCTCCACCAGCCCGCATCCGGTCGTCAGCATCGACGGCGCGCGCGACGCCGCCTGGAACAACGGTTGCCTGCTGGCCGTGTACTCCACGCACGGCAACGCCGAGATCGAGCAGCGCGTGCTGCAGCAGGCGCTGTCGAGCGAATCGGTGCTCGGCGTGATCTACGCGACCGTCTACACCCGCAAGGTGACGGTGCCGGCCGCGCTGCTGAAGGTGCCCACGGTGCTGCTGAACTGCTATTGCAACGAGCGGCCGCTGTCGTCGGTGGTGCCGTCGGAAGTCACGGGCGGCCACACCGCCACCGAATTCCTGACCGCCTCGGGCCATCGCCGGATCGGCTTCATCAACGGCGAAACCTGGCAGGACGCGGCCAAGGACCGGCTCAAGGGTTATCGCCAGGCGCTCGCCACCGCCGATCTGCCGTTCGACACGAACCTGGTGCGCGACGGCGACTGGAGCTCGGGCAAGGGCTTCGAGCACACGCTCTCGCTGATGCGCGAGCCGAACCCGCCCACCGCGATCTTCTGCGCCAACGACCTGACCGCGATCGGCGCGATCGAGGCGCTCAAGCAGCTCGGCCTGCGCGTGCCGGAGGATGTCTCGGTGATGGGTTACGACGACCAGGAAATCGCCCGGCACACGCATCCGCCGCTCACCACGGTGTTGCTGCCGAACTACGAGCTGGGCCGCTGGGCCGTGGAAACGCTGCTGCAGGAACACGAGAACCGCGATGCCGGCGCGCCGTTCCGGCACCGCACGATCAAGCTCGACGGCCCGTTGATCGAGCGCGGTTCGGTGTGCCCGCCGGCCGGCGCATCGGCTGAAGCATCGGACGAAAAAAACGGCGAGGCAGACGGTCATGAAACCGTCGCCGTATCCGGGGATACCCGAGGTAATATTTTTAATTCATGACTGTTAATATTAATTGAATCCCCTGCGCTCGGGGTTCGTGCCGGACCGGTTCCGGCCATCAGGCGCGCCAGCAGCAACTCGTCGTGAAACGTGTAGGGTCAACAATAAACGGAGACAAGCATGGCAACAGCATCGCTGCATCGCAACCTCGTCACGATCGCCCTGTGCGTGGCCGGTGCCTGGTCGGGCGTCGCGCTCGCGCAGGACACCGCCGCGCAAAAGGTCGGCAACGCCTCGAACGAAACCTGTACCAATCCGAAGCCGGGCAGCCTCAAGCTCAACGACCTGGTGGTCGGCTTCTCGCAATCGGAAAACGAACAGAACCCGTTCCGCGCGACCGAAACCGCCTCGGTGCGCGCCGCCGCCAAGGCCGCCGGCGTCAAGCGCCTGCTTTACACGAACGCCAACAACAATCCGGCCAAGCAGGTGTCGGACATCGAAAGCATGATCAACCAGGGCGCGCAGGCCCTGATCGTCGCGCCGAACAACTCCACGGGCCTCCAGCCGGCGTTCGCGCAGGCCAAGGCCAAGGGCATCCCGGTGGTCACGATCGACCGCCAGACGGCCGGCACCAACTGCGAGGACTTCATCACGTTCCTCGGCTCCGACTTCTTCGATCAGGGCAAGCGCGCCGCGCAGGCGCTCGCCGCCGCCACCGGCGGGAAGGCCGTGATCGCCGAAATCCAGGGCGGCTACGGCAACACGGTCGAAAGCCAGCGCACCGACGGCTTCGCCGAAGGCCTCAAGGCCTACCCGAACATGAAGATCGCGGCAGCGCAAACCGCCAACTGGTCGACCACCGAGGCGCAGAAGGTCATGGAGCAGATCCTGCTCTCGCACGCCGACGTCAACGCCGTCTACACCCACGCCGACGTGATGACGCTCGGCGCGATCACGGCGCTGCGCCAGGCCGGCAAGCTCAAGGGCGTGACCATCGTGTCGATCGACGGCACCAAGGACGTGGTGCGCGACATCTCGGCCGGCATCGTGGCCGCCGACGTCGAGACCAACCCGCGCTTCGGCCCGCTCGCGATGCAGTCGCTCGCCGACTGGTTCGCCGGCAAGCCGGTCGCGCAGAAGCAGATCATGAAGGACGCGCTCTACGACAAGAGCAACGCGAAGAAGTCGCTCGACGCCGGCTCGGTGTACTGAGCCAGCCTTCCGCACCCCGCCCCGGAGCCAGCACGATGAACGATTCGGCAGCACGCGATGCGAACCGCGACGGGCGCGATGCGCCCGGCCGGATCGTGCTCGAGACGCGTCACGCGTCGAAAACCTTCGGCGTGGTGCGCGCGCTGCGCGACGTCTCGCTGACCTTGCGCGCCGGCGAGGTGCACGGCCTGATCGGCGAGAACGGCGCCGGCAAATCGACGCTGATCAAGATCCTGACCGGCTTCCACCCGCTCGACGAAGGCGCCGTGCATCTCGACGGCGAGCCGGTTGCGTTCACCTCGCCGCGCGACGCGCAGCGTCTCGGCGTGAGCGCCGTCTATCAGGAGATCAACCTGATTCCCGAGCGCAGCGTGGCCGAGAACATCTTCATCGGTCACGAGCCGCGTCGCTTCGGGCTCCTGATCGACCGGCGCCGCATGAACGCGATGGCCGGCGAGATCCTGCGACGTTACGGCCTCGCCGTCGATCCGGCGGCGCGGCTCAGTGCGCTCGGCCTCGGCGAGCAGCAGATGGTGTCGATCGCGCGCGGCGTGTCGCTCGGCGCGCGCGTGCTGATTCTCGACGAGCCGACCTCGGCGCTGTCGGGCGCGGAAGTCGAGGTGCTGTTCCGCGTGGTGGATCGCCTGCGCGCCGACGGCATTGCACTGCTGTTCGTCAGTCACCGGCTCTCCGAGTGCTACCGGCTCTGCGACCGCTTCACGGTGATGCGCGACGGCGCGGTCGTGAAGACCGGCACGCCCGACGAGCTGCCGCGCGCGGCGCTGATCGCCGCGATGCTCGGACGCGACAACAAGGGCCACGGCGGGCGCGTCGAACGCCCCTCGTCGGCCGCCGCCTCCGCCAAACCGGCGCTGACGGTCGACAAGCTGCGCTGGCGCACCCGGGTGCGCGACGTGTCGATGCGGATCGCGCCGAAGGAAATCGTCGGGCTGGCCGGCCTGCTCGGCTCGGGCCGCACCGAAACCTTCAAGGCCGTGTTCGGTGCGCAGAAGGCCGAGGGCGGCGACGTGCAGATCGACGGCGGCGCGCTGCGCAACACCGCGCCGGCGCGCTCGATCGAGCGCGGCCTCGCGTTCCTGTCGGAAGACCGCCGCTCGGAAGGCATCTTTCCGCGGCTGTCGGTGCGCGACAACCTGGTGGCCTCGGTGCTGCCGCGCATCTCGCGCTTCGGCTTCATCTCCACGCGCAAGCAGGACGAACTGGTGGCACGCTACATTGAGGAACTCGGCATCAAGACCGCCGGCCCCGGCGCGCCGATTTCCACGCTGTCGGGCGGCAACCAGCAGAAGGTGCTGATCGCGCGCTGCCTGTCGACCCACCCCACCGTGCTGTTGCTCGACGATCCGACGCGCGGCATCGACGTCGGCGCGAAAGAGGAAGTGCACCGCGTGGTGCGCGGCCTGGCCGACGACGGGCTGGCGGTGGTCGTGACCTCGTCCGAAATGGAAGAACTGCTGGAACTGACCGACCGCCTCGTGGTGCTCAACGAAGGCGTGACCACCGGCACGCTCGCGACGCAGGGCGCCAGCTCCGACGACGTGCTGGCGATCCTCGCCCAGGGCGGCCAGGACCCCGGCGGCGATGCCGCGCCGGACGCCACCCCGGCGGCCGACCGATAGATCGCCCGCACAACCGCCAGGCCGCGCGCGCTTCGCGCCGCGCCCGGCCGCTCCACCGAACCGACGAGGACAGCTTGAGCCTTTCCAACCCTTCCGCGCAGCGCCCGCCCCGCGCGCTGCCCGCTCACGCCGCGCTGGTGTGGGCACGCGAGAACAGCGTCTACGTGGCGCTGGCGATCCTGGTGCTGATCAATCTCGCGATCACGCCCGGCTTCTCGAATCCGCTGGCCGCCCGCAGCCTGCTGTTCGAAGCCGCGCCGGTGGTGCTGATCGCGCTCGGCCAAAACCTCGCGATCGCCACGCGCGGCATCGATCTGTCGGTCGGCTCGGTGATGGCGCTGGCCAGCGCGACGGTGGCCGTCTGCCTCGATTTCGGCACCGGCACCGCGATCGCGGCCGGGATCGCGGCCGGCCTGGTGGTCGGCATCTTCAACGGCGCGCTGGTGTCGATCGTGCGCATCGATCCGCTGATCTCGGGCCTCGCGCTGCTGGTCGCCGCGCGCGGCCTCGCGCAAGCGCTGGTCGGCGGCTCGCGCGTGAGCCTGCCGCCCGCCGACGCGTTCGACCTGCTCGGCACCGGCGCGATCGGCCCGCTGCCGGTGGTGATGCTGATCGCGCTGGCGCTCGGCCTGCTGGTCATGCTGCTGGTGCGCCGCACCACCTTCGGCCGCTACACGATCCTGATCGGCGCGAGCCGCGGCGCGGCGTTCCTGGCCGGCATTCCGGTGCGCCGCACGCTGTTCCTCGTGTATGCGGCGAGCGGTGCGCTGGCGGGCCTGGCCGGCGTGTTCGCATCGGCGCGGCTCGGCGCGTCGGACCCGAACTACGTGGGCGTCAATTTCGAACTCGATGCGATCGCCGCCTCGGTGATCGGCGGCACGCCGCTGTCGGGCGGGCGCATCTCGATCGTCGGCACGGTGTTCGGCGTGCTGCTGCTGCAGGTGCTCGATGCAAGCTTCATCATGAACAACGTCAGCTTCACCTATGCGCAGATCCTGAAGGCCGTGTTCATCGTCGTCGCGCTGTATCTGCAGCGGCAAGGGGGCTGAGATGAACGCACGTCCGAACCTCGAATCCGGCACGGGCCGGCTCGACGCCGACGCGAACCTGCGCCCCGCGCCCTCGGCCGCCCCGCTGCTCGCCCGCAAGGCGCGCCGTGCCCGCCTGGTCGGGCTGATCCAGTCACGCGGCGCGATCGGCATCCTGATTCTCGTGTGCGCCGTGGCCGGCGCGGTGTTTCCCGCTTTCCTGCGTCCCGCCAATCTGGCGGACATCGTCTCCGCAGGTTCTTTCCTCGGCCTGATCGCGATCGGCCAGAGCCTCGTGATCATCATGGGCGGCTTCGACCTGTCGGTCGGCTCGATGGTGGGCCTCGGCACCGTGGTGGCAGCCTATGCGGCACCCTACGGCTGGGGCGCGGCGATGCTCGCGCCGATCGCCGTCGGCCTGCTGGTGGGGCTCGTCAACGGCGTGCTGATCGCACGGGCGCGGATGGCGCCGTTCATCGTCACGCTGGCCGCGCTGCTCGGCCTCAAGGGGCTGGCGCTGGTGCTGGCCAGCCAGGACTTGCTGATCGAGAACCCGGGCTTCTTCACGCAGATCGCCAACGGTTCGATCTTCGGCGTCAACACGCTGATCTGGCTGCTCGTGATCGCCTATGCGGTGGGCGCGCTGGTGCTGAACGCCACGCCGTACGGCGCGGCGATCTTCGCGATCGGCGGCAACGAGGAAGCAGCGCGCATGCTCGGCGTGCGCGTCGAGCGCATCAAGATCCTGACCTACGGCCTGAGCGGTGCGCTGGCGGGGCTGGCGGGCGCGCTGCTGGCGTCGCATCTGGATTCGGGGCTGTCGGGCGCGGGCTCGGGCTACGAGTTGCAATCGATCGCGGCAGCCGTGATCGGCGGGGTGCTGCTGACGGGCGGTGTGGGCACCATGACCGGGCCGCTGGCCGGCGTGCTGCTGCTCGGTGTGATCCAGAACGTCATCAATCAGGTCGGCACGCTCAGCCCCTATTACCAGAACCTCGCCAGCGGCGTGTTCCTGCTGCTCGCGGTGATCGTGCAGACGGTGCTGACCAGCTCGCGCAAGAGCTAGACAAACAGGCGCGGCGCTCCCCGCGAGGCCCGGCATGGCGGGTAGAGACAAGCGCGGGGAGATCGGTTAGAATCCGCGCTCGCGCTTTTCGGCGGCCGTCCGATTCCACATTGGCGGCGTGTTCGCGGGACGCTCCAGCCGCTACGCGGCGGTGTTCCCGATCATCGATGTGCGTGAGTGGCGAAATTGGTAGACGCACCAGGTTTAGGTCCTGACGCCCGCAAGGGTGTGCCGGTTCGAGTCCGGCCTCACGCACCATTCCCCGTATTGCCCCCCTATTGCCCCCTTTCCGGTTCCCGACGTGTCACGGCTGTCCGATCCGCGGGCCCATGCCGCGATCCGGTGCGTCGGTGCTAGAATCGCCGCGCATTTGCCCGGCCCGGCGCGGTATCCCCCTGCGCCCTGTCCGGCCGCCCGCTTACGTCCATCCGTTGCCCCGCCCGTGAATTTCGACGAATACTGCCAGCAGAAGGCCGCACCAGCCGGCTCCAGCGCCTATTACGCGCTCCGTCAGGCGCCGTTCGCCCGACAGGGCGCGCTGACCGCGCTGTTCGCGCTGCGCCGCGAGCTGGACGAAACCACGCGCGAAACCAGCGATCCGACCATCGGCCATACCAAGCTCGCCTGGTGGCGCAACGAACTCGCCGCGCTTGCGCAAGGCCACGCCTCGCACCCGGTCACGCAGGCCATCGCCCATCACGCGCCGGGGCTCGCGCCCGACGGCGCGGCGTGGCAGGCGCTCGCCGACGGCTTCGCAATGGATCTCGAACAGGCACGCTATCTGGATTTTGCGAACCTGCGCCGCTATATCGGCGGCGTGGGCGGCGGGTTCGCGGCGCTGGTCGCGCGCGCCAGCGCGGGCGCGGGTGATGGCTCAGGTGCCCGTTCGAGTGCCGGCGATGGCGCCGATGATCGTGCCGGGACAACGCCCGACTGGGCATTCGCGCTCGGCAACGCGCTGGTGCTCGCGCAGATCGTCGAGGACGTGGGGCACGACGCGCGTCACGGTCGCGTGTATCTGCCGATCGACGAGTTGCAGCGCTACGAGGTGACGGCAGCCGACCTCATGCACCGGCGCTACAGCCAGGCGTTCAGCGAGCTGATGTTTTTCCAGGCCGAGCGGGCGCGCAAGGCCCTGCACGAAGCGCTCGACGCGATTCCCGCCGCCGAGCGGCGCGCCCAGCGCACACTGCGCGCGCTCGGTGCGCTGGCACTGGCGACGCTCGACGAAATCGATCGCGAACAGTACCAGGTGCTGCACCAACGCATCGCGCTGACGCCGATCCGCAAGCTGTGGGTGGCGTGGCGCGCCGCGCGCCGCCGCTGATTGGTCATCTGCTCACGCGCACTCAGACGCAAGGCGGTGGGCGACACGTCGCGCTGCGCGCCCCGCTGATAGGTCATCCCGCTCACGCGCGCTCAGGCGCAAGGCTTTAGGTGACACGTCGCGCCGCCCGCCGCCGCTGATAAGTCATCCGCTCACGCGCGCTCAGACGCAAGGCTTTAGGTGACACGTCGCGTCGCGCGCCGCCGCTGATAAGTCATCCATCCGCCCACGGGCACTCACGCGTGCAGGCTCTGAACGGCATGGCACACCGCCACTCACCGGCCACCCGCCCACGCACCCACTCACACGCGCAACAACGGCAGCGGCGCGAAGCGCCCGCGCAGCACGACAGACGAATCGATCCCCCACCACGGCCCGAGCACCGTCGCATACAGTTGCCGGAAATCGACCGCCACCGGCAGGTTGCCGTTGCCGTCGAGTCGTGCGAGCGCCGGCGTCTCGCCGTACAGGCCACCGCGCACGCGCCCGCCCATCACGAAGTGCGGCGCCGACGTGCCGTGATCGGTGCCACCGCTCTGGTTCTCGCGCACGCGCCGGCCGAACTCGGCATAGGTCATCACGAGCGTGTCGTCCCAGCGCCCCAGCTCGACGAGCGCCGAGCGCATCGCCGCCAGCCCTTCCGATAACTGCTTGAACAGCGCCGCCTGCTGGCCGGCCTGGTTCTGATGCGTGTCGAAGCCGTTCAGCGTGAGCCGCAGCACGGCCACGCCCTGCCCCGCCAGCGGCTGCCGCTGCGGCGATTCGGAGGCGGCCAGCACCTGCATCGCCGTCTTCACCGAGGTGCCGAACGGCCCGGCCGGAAACGCCGTGCCGAACGCGAACGCGCCGTCGCGCGGCCGCAGCCGCGCCGCCGCGTTGACGATGTCGTTCTCCACGTCGATCAGATGCGCGAGCGCCGGGTTCTGCTCGCGCAGCGCCACCGGATGCGCGAGCTTCGCCGCGCCGATGAACTGCGCCGGATTGACGAGCACGATCGCGCGCGCGCCGTTCGCGAGCGGCCCCATCTCGGCGCTGCCGAACACCACGCCGTCGGCCGCGAAACCGGGCGGCACCGGTGCGCGCGCGAACGCGCGAGACAGCCAGCCATCGCCGAGATATTCATCCGAGCGCGAGGCCGTATCCCAGATCTCGATCGAGCGAAAATGCGAGAGATTCGGCTGCGGATAACCGACGCCCTGCACTACCGCCAGCTCGTGCGCCTGCCAGGCCGGCAACAACGGTGCGAGCGACGGATGCAGCGCCGCGCGTTCGTCGAGCGGCAGCAGCGTCTCGCGGCGCAGCGCGAGCGTCGGGCGCAGCGTGCGATAGAGCGGATCGGCATAGGGCACCACCATGTTCAGCCCGTCGTTGCCGCCCTTCAGTTCGACGAGAATCAGCAGGCGCCGGTAATGCCCGGCTTCGTGCGCTGTGGCCGCCGGGCTCGCAAGGTTCTCGCCGGCCAGCGCCTCGGCCGCCTGCGCGCCCGGCGTCCAGATCGTCACGCCGGCCGCGCCCGCCATGCCGGCCAGCCTCAGGAAATCGCGTCGTTTCATGCTTGCGTCCTCGTCGCCGTTGCCGGCTTCAGCACAGTTGATAGACCGGATCCATCAGCAGCGCACGCAAATACGCCGCGCCGCTCGCACCGGCATCGATCGCCGCGACCGGCGACAGCGGCAGCACCGCGTGCTGCAATTGCAATTCGACCGACACCGACGGTTTGCCCTGCGGCGCCGCCCCGAATCGCGCGAGCCAGTCGTCGAGATCGAAGCGCATCGCCGCGCCACGCGGAGGCTGCGCCATTGCGACGGTCTGCATTGCGGAGGCTGCCGCGGGCCGCACTGCCTTCGCCGATTTGCCCGACGCGGTGGTCGACCGGAACATGCGCTCGACGAACTGCTTGCGCGCGAGCAGCGTCGCACTATTGATCCACATCGCGCCGCCCGGCCAGCCCTTGACGTTCGGCGGCGCGAACAGGTTCTCGCCGAGGCCGCGCACGACCGGCACGAATTGCGCCGCATCGCCGTAATCGATCGCGAACAGCCGCACGTTGCCGACCACGAACTCCACCGGCGATTTCACATGCACGCCGCGCACGCGATCGCTCCAGAACGCGTCGCTCGACAGCAGCGCCACGAGCGCCGCGCGGATCTCGTAGCCGCTGTCGCGAAAGCGCGCGGCGATCGCGTCCAGTTCGACGGAATCGGGCGTATCGGAAACGAACTCGCGCCACAGCTTCGCGCACACGAAGCGCGCCGTTTCGGGCTGTGCGAGCAGGATGTCGAGCACGCCGTCGGTGTCGAGCGGGCTGCTCTGCCCGAGCACGGTCTTCATGCCGTCGTCATGAAGGTTCGGATGCCAAACCGTTTCGAGCGTATCGGGATCGAGGCCCCAACCGGTCAGCGCGCGCGCCGCCTCGGTCACGTCGTGCTGCGTGTAGTGCCCTTCGCCGAGCGTGAACAACTCCATCACCTCGCGCGCGAAATTCTCGTTGGGGCGGCCCTTGCGATTGCTCGCGCCGTCGAGGTATTGCAGCATCGCCGGGTCTTTCGCGACGGCGTGCAGCATCGTGCCGAAATTGCCGAGCGCCTCGCTGCGCAGCAGGCGGTGCTGCATCGCCATCGTGCGCGCATACGGCGACTTGTCCTGCCCCGAGGTGAAATGCCGATGCCAGAACAGCGTCATGCGTTCGGCCAGCGGCGAAGGCGTGCTCAGCATCGCGTCGAGCCACCAGGCGCGCAACGCGTCGTAACGTTGCGATTGCAGACGTTGATCGTCGCGCCGCTGATCGGGCGTCCAGGCGTTGCGCACGGCGCGCGGCGGCAGCGGTTCGTCGGTCCATGTCGGCATCGCCGTGAACGTATCGTGGCGCGCGCCATCGAGCAACGCTTCGACGGCCACCGCGCGGGTCGTGCCGACATGGCGCGCGACCTCGTCGGGCGAGGCAGCAAAACCCGTGCGCGTCAGCAGGAAACGAACATCGTCGGCGTCGAGCAGCGCCTGCATCGAAGGCGGCCAGGTGGCCGCAGCATGGGTGACGCCATGGGCGCCATGCGTACCCGGACGAGACACTTCGGTATCGATTCGACGCATGCGACGCCGCTCCCTGATGGCCTGGATTGCGCGCAGGCCGGCGACCCACGGCAAGCGGGCGCGGCAAGCGCATCACTTCAGATAAACGGACGGCGCGGGTAGGGCGTTGACGTGGCGCATGTCGATGCACACGCACGCAAACGGTGCGTCGCACGACGTCGTGACACCAAGATCGGGGAAAATGAAACGCAGTGCTTAGCGCTTGTAAAGCTCGCGCACGGCATCTTCGATATGCTGGCGCAGCAGGTGGCGTTCCTCGGGCGTCATGTGCCCGTCGCGGCGGCGCTGGTCGAGATCGGGGGACACGGCGGAACGGCCTGACGGCTCGTCGAAACGATCGAATTGATCACGCGCCGGTTGCGGCACGGCACGGCCGCGCGACACCTTCTGCAACGGCCCGCCCCGCTCCTGGCGCTGCGCGCAAGCGAAGTTCGATGCAAAGAGACCGGCAAACACGATCGTCAGTGCGCATGCAATCCGCTGAGATCGCATCACTGTGCTCGCTTCTGTGGTCGATTTGTTCCCTTCGTCACGCGGCAACCGTTTAACCTCTGGTACTTGAACAAACCCGGCGAATATCGGGCAAACGAACTACGAAATATCGAGTGGGTGGAGTATCCACTGAATTTCCGCGCCAAGTAAAGGAGTGTCTAACGACTGTCTTTACTCAGCATCGCAGCACGGGTAAATTTTGTAACCGACTGTTACTCGTAAAATCCCGCGCCCGTGCGCACCTCCGTAATCGCGATAAGATGCCGCCCATGGAAACGAAAAACCCCTCGAAAATCCTCGTCGTCGACGACGATCCCCGCTTGCGCGATTTGTTGCGTCGTTATCTCGGCGAACAAGGCTTCAACGTGTATGTCGCCGAAAATGCGACGGCCATGAACAAGCTTTGGGTCCGCGAACGTTTCGATCTGCTCGTGCTCGACCTGATGCTGCCCGGTGAAGACGGCCTGTCGATCTGTCGCCGCCTGCGCGGCAGCAACGACCGCACGCCGATCATCATGCTGACGGCGAAGGGCGAGGACGTCGATCGCATCGTCGGCCTCGAAATGGGTGCCGACGATTACCTGCCGAAGCCGTTCAATCCGCGCGAGCTGGTGGCGCGGATTCACGCGGTATTGCGTCGCCAGGCGCCGGCCGAATTGCCGGGCGCGCCGTCGGAAACCACCGAGGTATTCGAATTCGGCGAGTTCTCGCTGAATCTCGCCACGCGCACGCTGACCAAATCCGGCCAGGAGATTCCGCTGACCACCGGCGAATTCTCGGTGCTGAAAGTGTTCGCGCGTCATCCGCGCCAGCCGCTGTCGCGCGAGAAACTCATGGAACTGGCGCGCGGCCGCGAATATGAAGTATTCGACCGCAGCCTCGACGTGCAGATCTCGCGCCTGCGCAAGCTGATCGAACCCGATCCGGGCAGCCCGCGTTTCATCCAGACCGTCTGGGGCCTCGGCTACGTGTTCATCCCCGACGGCGCGGCCTGATCGCCCGACCTGCTCGGCGCGCGTTCGCGCGCGCCGGCCTTCCACGCCACGCCAGCCTAGACAGTCCGCCCTATGCGTATTGACCGGCGCCTTCTGACGCTCGTTTTCGGCGGGCTGTTCTGGCGCACCTTCCTGCTGATCGCCCTGCTGATCGCGGTCAGCCTCGCCGCGTGGTTTCAGAGCTTTCGCGTGATCGAGCGCGAGCCGCGCGCGCAGCGCGTGGCCTTGCAGCTCGTCGCGGTCGTCAAGCTCACGCGCACCGCCCTGCTCTATTCCGATCCCGACCTGCGCCGCGCGCTGCTGCAGGATCTCGAGAGCAACGAGGGCGTGCGCGTCTACCCGCGCGAAACATCCGACAAATTCAAGCTCCAGCCCGACGAATCGCTGAATCGCCTGATCGAACACGACATCCGCAGCCGGCTCGGCGACGACACCGTGATCGCGCAATCGGTCAACGAGATTCCCGGCGTGTGGATCAGCTTCAAGATCGACGACGACGATTACTGGGTCGCGCTCGACCGCGACCAGCTCGACACCGTCACGGGCCTGCAATGGGCCGGGTGGGGCCTGTTCGCGCTGGCGCTCTCGCTGCTCGGCTCGGCGTTCATCACGAGCCTCGTGAACCAGCCGTTCTCGCGGCTCGCGCTCGCGGCACGCAAGGTGGGCGCCGGGCAGATGCCCGAGCCGCTGCCCGAGCGCGGCATGGGCGTGGCGGCCGACACCAACCGCAGCTTCAACCAGATGGTGCGCGACCTCGAACAGCTCGACGCCGATCGCGCGCTGATGCTGGCCGGCATCTCGCACGACCTGCGCACGCCGCTCGCGCGGCTGCGGCTCGAAACCGAGATGAGCCCGTCGGATCAGGCCACCAAGGATGCGATGGTCGACGACATCGAGCAGATGGACCGCATCATCGCCGCCTTCATCGATTACGCGCGGCCCACCCCGCAACGCGCGCTCGAACCGGTGGATCTGTCGATGATCGCGCACGACGTGGCCGCGCGCCTCGCCAACGAGGACGGCGTGCAGATCACCATGAAGCTGGCGCCGGCCGCCGTGGTCGAGGCCGACGAAACCGACATGCGGCGCGTGGTCGGCAACCTGGTCGAGAACGCGCGCAAGTACGGCCTGAGCGCCAACGACGGCATCGCGCGGATCGTCGTCGAAACGCGCAGCTCGCCCACTCGCGTCGAGCTGATCGTGCGCGACGAAGGCCCCGGCATCCCCGACGATCAACTGCCGCTCGTGATGCGCCCGTTCTATCGCGTCGACGCGGCGCGCAGCAAGGCGGACGGCACCGGCCTCGGCATGGCGATCGTGCTGCGCATCGTCGGCCGCTATCGCGGCACGCTGAAGCTGCGCAACCGCGCGCCCGAGCCGGGCCTCGAGGTGTCGCTCGACTTCCCGACCGGCAAGGCCGCCCGCACGGCAGCCTGAACCCCGCTCCATTTCCTCCGTTTTCCGTCATTTCGCAGGCAGCGGCCATGATTGGCCCGCTGCTCGCATCGCACGCACATCAATAGCCAATTTCTACTGGAACGCACTCGCGATAGACCTATAGTCGATGCGTGACACTCACGCACCGCAAGGAGCCCGTGCATGAAAACCGTCGGCGACACGCTCGAAGCATTCACCGTGATGGCCGCCCGCCCCGGCTTCCTGTTGCCCGAGGAAAACGGCCATTCGGCGTACGAAACCATCACGCAGGCCTCGTTCCCCGATCACTGGAAGGTGATCTATTTCTATCCACGCGATTTCGACGCCGCCTGCGCCGACCAGATCGCCGGCTTCGCCCGGCTGCAGCCGGCGTTCGCGGAACGCGGCGCGGTGCTGCTTGGCGGCAGCGCCGACAACGAATGCGTCAAGCTCGCCTGGCGGCGCGAGAATGCGGCACTCGAGCGGCTCAACCATCATGCGTTCGGCGACGTGAAGGGCGAGCTGATCGACCAGCTCGGCGTGCGCGACCGCGACACCGGCACCGCCCTGCTCGCCACGTTCATCGTCGACGCCGACAACACCATTCAGCACGTCTCGGTCGACCGGCTCGAAGCCGGCTGCCGGCCGCAGGAGATCCTGCGCGTGCTCACTGCGTTGCAGGACGCGGCGCAGGCGGCACGATAGCGGCCGGCGCGCGAAAACGACAACGCCCCGCACGAGGCGGGGCGTTGTCGACATCGACCGGCTGACGCCGGATGCCTAAACTCAGGCGCCTTCGCGCACCAGCAGCGCGGCCGCCTGTGCCTCGATCCCTTCGCCGCGGCCCAGATAGCCGAGCTTCTCGTTGGTCTTCGCCTTGACGTTGACGCGGTCGAGCGGCAGGCCGAGATCGTCGGCGATGTTCGCGCGCATCGCGTCGATGTGCGGCGCGAGCTTCGGCGCCTGCGCGATCACGGTGGTATCGACGTTGCGGATCGTGAAGCCCGCGGCCGTCACGCGCTTCACGCATTCGCGCAGCAGCACGCGGCTGTCGGCGCCCTTGAACTGCGCATCGGTGTCCGAGAAATGACGGCCGATATCGCCGAGCGCGGCCGCGCCGAACAGCGCGTCGGTCAGCGCGTGCAGCAGCACGTCGGCGTCCGAGTGGCCGAGCAGGCCGCGCTCGTAGGGGATCGTCACGCCGCCGATGATGAGCGGCCGGCCGGGAACCAGTTGGTGTACGTCGTAGCCTTGTCCGATTCTGAAATCCATGCTGGGTCGGTTCCTGGTTGAGTGGATCAGGAGGCGTTCGCCGGCCGGGACAGGAATGCCTCGGCCAGATCGAAATCCTCGGGGTACGTGACCTTGAAGTTGCGCAGATTGCCCTGCACGACGCGCGGCGCATGGCCGGCCCATTCGATCGCGCTGGCCTCGTCGGTCAGGTCGTGGCCATCGTGTTGCGCGGCGAGGATCGCGTCGCGCAGCATGCCGATGCGGAACATCTGCGGCGTTTGCGCCTGCCAGAGCCCGTCGCGCGATTCGGTGCGGGCGATCTCGTCGCCGCCGGCCGGCACGCGCTTGAGCGTATCGGCCACCGGCAGCGCGACGATGCCGCCCACCGGGTCGTCCTTCAGCGTGGTGATCAGCGTGCGGATCAGCGCGGGCGTGATGCCGGGGCGCGCGGCGTCGTGCACCAGCACCCAGTCGGCATCGGTCGCGCCGAATTCCGCGCAGAGCTGCAGCAGGCCGTTCAGCACCGACGCCTGGCGCGATGCGCCGCCGCAACGGCTGACCGCGAAGCGCAGGCCGGCGAAGCGGCGCGCGTCGAAATGCGTGTCGTCCGGCGAGATCACCACCAGCGTTTGCGAGAATTCGCTGAGCGCGTCGAACGCGGCCAGCGTGTAGTGCAGCAGCGCCCGACCGGCCAGCGTGCGGTACTGCTTGGGCAGCGCCGAGCCGGAACGGCTGCCGGTGCCGGCACAGGGAATCAGGGCAAAAAGTCGGGGAGTCACGTGAGCGAACGCCGGTAATAGGGAAATCGAAGGCAGGATTTTATAATAGGTCTTTCGACTCGACCGTCGTGCCGCTCGCGGCGCCCCGGCGCTCGCCATTCCAGCCTCGTCCATGCCAGAAAACGCCAGCACTCCGTCGTCCCCCGTCGCACTCGTGAAACCGGGCCAGCGCTTCGCCTTCGACGGCGCGCTCGGCTCCGCCGATGGCCTCGTCATCGCCCGCTATCTCGCCGCCCACAAGGCGCAGGTGCCGTTGCTCGCGGTGGTCTGCGCGAACGCGACGGACGCGCAGCGGCTCTCGCTGGAGCTGGCGTACTTCGCGCCCGACGCACGCGTGCGGCTGCTGCCCGACTGGGAAACCCTGCCTTACGATACGTTTTCGCCGCACCAGGATCTGGTCTCGGAACGGCTCGCCACGCTGCACGATCTCGGCGAGGGGCGTTGCGACATCCTGCTGGTGCCGGCCACCACGGCGCTCTATCGCATGCCGCCGGCCTCGTTCCTAGCCGCCTACACGTTCGCGTTCAAGCAGGGCGAGCGGCTCGACGAGGCCAGGCTCAAGGCGCAGCTGACGCTGGCCGGCTACGAGCACGTGAGCCAGGTGGTGCGCCCGGGCGAATACTGCGTGCGCGGCTCGCTGATCGACCTGTTCCCGATGGGCTCGCCGCTACCCTACCGGCTCGACCTGTTCGACGATCAGGTCGATTCGATCCGCGCGTTCGATCCGGACACGCAGCGCAGCCTGTACCCGGTGCGCGACGTGCGCATGCTGCCGGGCCGCGAATTCCCGTTCGACGACGCCGCGCGCACCACGTTCCGCAGCCGCTGGCGCGAAACCTTCGAGGGCGATCCGAGCCGCGCCACGATCTACCGCGACATCGGCAACGGCGTGCCGTCGGCCGGCATCGAGTATTACCTGCCGCTGTTCTTCGACGAAACGGCCACGCTGTTCCACTATCTGCCGCACAACGCGCATCTGGTGTTCACCGGCGATCTCGACAACGCGATCCGCCGCTTCACGGCCGACACCCGGCAGCGCTACACGTTCCTGTCGCACGATCGCGAGCGGCCGATTCTCGAACCGCTGCGCCTGTTCCTCAGCGACGAGGATTTCTACACGCTCGCCAAGCCGTTCGCGCGCCTCGTGCTGCCCGCGCAGCCGGCCGGCGGCTGGGCCACGGCGCTGCCGCCGCTCGCGCTCGAACGGCAGGCCGACGATCCGGTCGCCACGCTGCGCCACTACCTCGATACCACGCCGAACCGCGTGCTGTTCACGGTCGATTCGGCCGGCCGCCGCGAAACCATCGCGCAACTGCTGGCCGAGAACGGCCTGCGCCCGGCCGGCAACGACAGCTTCGCCGCCTGGCTCGAAAGCGACGAGCGTTTCGCGCTCGGCGTCGCGCCGCTCTCGAGCGGCTTCGCGGTGCCCGGCGAAGGCTACGCGATCGTCACCGAAACCGAGCTGTACGGCGTCACCGGCCGCCGCACCGGGCGCCGCCGCCAGGAGCAGGCCAGCAACGTCGACGCGATGGTGCGCGACCTGTCGGAGCTGAAGGTGGGCGACCCGGTGGTGCACACGCAGCACGGCATCGGCCGCTACATGGGCCTGGTGTCGATGGATCTCGGCGAGGGCGACACCGAATTCCTGCATCTCGAATACGCGGGCGAAAGCAAGCTCTACGTGCCGGTGTCGCAACTGCACGTGATCTCGCGCTACAGCGGCGCCGACCCCGACAGCGCACCACTGCACGCGCTCGGCTCGGGCCAGTGGGAGCGCGCCAAGCGCAAGGCGGCGCAACAGATCCGCGACACCGCCGCCGAGCTGCTGAACCTGTACGCACGCCGCGCCGCGCGCGAGGGCCATGCGTTCGCGCTCGATCCGCGCGACTACGTGAAGTTCGCCGAGAGCTTCGGCTTCGAGGAAACGCCCGACCAGGCCGCCGCGATCGCCGCCGTGATCGGCGACATGACGAGCGGCAAGCCGATGGATCGCCTGGTGTGCGGCGATGTGGGCTTCGGCAAGACCGAGGTGGCGCTGCGCGCGGCGTTCATCGCCGTGCTCGGCGGCAAGCAGGTCGCGCTGCTGTCGCCCACCACCCTGCTGGCCGAACAGCATACGCAAACCTTCATCGACCGTTTCGCCGACTGGCCCGTGCGCGTGGCCGAACTGTCGCGTTTCAAGTCGACCAAGGAGATCTCGGCGGCGATCCAGCAGATCAACGAAGGCAGCGTCGATATCGTGATCGGCACGCACAAGCTGCTGTCCTCGGACGTGCAGTTCAAGCGTCTCGGGCTGGTCATCATCGACGAGGAACACCGCTTCGGCGTGCGCCAGAAGGAAGCGCTGAAGGCGCTGCGCGCCGAGGTCGACGTGCTGACGCTGACCGCCACGCCCATTCCGCGCACGCTCGGCATGGCGCTCGAAGGCCTGCGCGATTTCTCGGTGATCGCCACCGCGCCGCAGAAGCGGCTCGCGATCAAGACCTTCGTGCGGCGCGAGGACGACAGCGTGATCCGCGAGGCGATGCTGCGCGAACTGAAGCGCGGCGGGCAGGTGTACTTCCTGCACAACGAGGTCGAAACCATCGAGAACCGCCGGGCGATGCTGGAAGCGCTGGTGCCGGAAGCGCGCATCGCGATCGCGCACGGCCAGATGCACGAGCGTGAGCTGGAACGCGTGATGCGCGATTTCGTGGGCCTGCGCAGCAACGTGCTGCTCTGCACGACCATCATCGAAACCGGCATCGACGTGCCGAGCGCGAACACGATCATCATGCATCGCGCCGACAAGTTCGGGCTGGCGCAGTTGCACCAGTTGCGCGGCCGCGTGGGCCGTTCGCACCACCAGGCCTATGCGTACCTGCTGGTGCACGATCCGCAGTCGCTGACCAAGCAGGCGCAACGGCGGCTCGAAGCGATCCAGCAGATGGAGGAGCTCGGCTCGGGCTTCTATCTGGCGATGCACGACCTGGAGATCCGCGGCACCGGCGAAGTGCTCGGCGACAAGCAATCGGGCGAGATCCACGAGATCGGCTTCCAGCTCTACACGGACATGCTCAACGATGCCGTGAAGGCACTCAAGAACGGCCGCGAGCCGGACTTGCTCGCACCGCTGGCCGCCACCACCGAGATCAACCTGCACACGCCGGCGATCCTGCCGGCCGATTACTGCGCCGACGTGCAGGAGCGGCTGTCGTTGTACAAGCGCCTCGCCAACTGCGAGGAAGGCGAATCGATCGATGCGATCCACGAGGAACTGGTCGATCGCTTCGGCAAGCTGCCGCCGCAGGCCACCGCGCTGGTCGAGACGCACCGGCTGCGGCTGCTGGCCCGGCCGCTCGGCATCAGCAAGATCGATGCGAGCGAGGTGGCGATCGGCCTGCAGTTCGTGCCCGATCCGCCCATCGATCCGATGCGCATCATCGAGATGGTACAGAAGCATCGTCACGTGAAGCTCGCCGGCCAGGACAAGCTGCGCATCGAAACGCGCACGCCCGACCCGGCGATCCGCGTGTCGACCGTCAAGGAAACGCTGCGCGCGCTCGGCCAGCCCAGCGGCGGCAAGAAGGCGGCGGCGCGCTGAGCGCGGCTGCCGCAGCGCGGGCATCGCCGCCACCGCTGCGGATTGCGCTGCCCGGGCCGGATCTGCCCCGGCCTGGCGGCAGCCCCCTGTTCTTCATGCTGCATTGCAAGGCGGCCCGCGAGCGCGGGCCGCCTTGTTTTTGAGTATGATTTTCGTATTGCCATCCGGAGTTTCACCATGCGTTCCGCCGTCGACGCCACTACCCCGCCCGCTTCCTCCGCCCCTGCTTCCGCCACCTCCCCCGCCAGCCTCGATTGGATCAACCGCCTGGTGGCGATGGACACCACCAGCCGCGTGCCGAACCTCGGCCTGATCGAAACCGTGCGCGACGCGCTGGCCGAACGCGGCATCCGCTCCGAGCTGACGTACGACAAACGCGAAGGCTGGGCCAATTTGTTCGCGACGATCCCCGCGCACGACGGCGCGACCGACGGCGGCGTGGTGCTGTCGGGCCACACCGATGTGGTGCCGGTCGACGGTCAGAATTGGGACAGCGATCCGTTCGCGCCGCAGATCCGCGACGGCCGCCTGTACGGGCGCGGCACCTGCGACATGAAGGGCTTCATCGGCGCGGCGCTCGCGCTGGTGCCCGAGATGCAATCGGCGCGCCTCGTCAAGCCGATCCATTTCGCGCTGTCCTACGACGAGGAAATCGGCTGCGCCGGCGCGCCGCTGCTGCTCGCCGACCTGAAGGAGCGCGGGCTGCATCCGAGCGGCTGCATCGTCGGCGAGCCGACCAGCATGCGCCCGATCATCGCCCACAAGGGCATCAACACCTATCGCTGCTGCGTGCGCGGCCACGCGGCGCATTCCTCGCTGACGCCGAAGGGGCTCAACGCGATCGAATACGCGGCGCGCCTGATCTGCCATATCCGCGACATCGCCGACGAATTCCGCGCCAACGGCCCGTTCGACGAGCTTTACGACGTGCCGTTCACCACCGCGCAAACCAGCCTGATCGAAGGCGGCAACGCGATCAACACGGTGCCGGCCGAGTGCCGCTTCTCGTTCGAATTCCGCAACCTGCCGACGCTCGACCCCGACGCGATCTTCGCGAAGATCGACACCTACGCGCGCGACACGCTGCTGCCGAAGATGCGACGCGAGCATCCCGACGCGGCCATCGAGATCTCGCAGATTGCCGCCGCGCCGGGCCTCGACGCCGACGAGCAGGCCGCCATCACGCAACTGGTGCGCGCGCTGACGGCCGACCGCTCGCAACGCAAGGTCGCCTACGGCACCGAGGCCGGGCTGTTCGCCAATGCAGGCATCCCGAGCATCGTGTGCGGCCCCGGCAACATCGAACAGGCACACAAGCCGAACGAATACGTCGAGCTGGCCCAGCTCGATGCCTGCGAC
>NZ_BAAILN010000076.1:85306-88458 GCF_054589155.1 Burkholderia sp. 3C | reverse complement strand
CCCCCGCCCCCCGCCGCCATGTCGACTCTCGCTCCTCCGCCCGCCCCCGCCGCCCAGCCCGCCATCAACGGCAAGCCGGTTCCCACGCTCGACGACATCGCCGCCGAACACTTCGCACTGACGCCGTGGGTGTCGCGCACGCCGGTGTTCGAGCGCGCCGACCTGCCCGATCTCGAAGCCACCCACGTCAACCTGAAGTTCGAGCTGCTGCAGGCCAGCGGCAGCTTCAAGGTGCGCAGCGCGTTCGCCAACCTGCTCGCGCTCGGCGAGCGGCAGCGGCGGCTCGGCGTGACCTGCGTGTCGTCGGGCAATCACGCGGCCGCCGTGGCCTACGCGGCGATGCGGCTGGGCATCGGCGCCAAGGTGGTGATGCTCGACAGCGCCTGCGGCGCGCATCGCGCGCTGTGCCGCCAGTACGGCGCCGAAATCGTCATGGCCGCCGATCGCGCCGAGGCGTTCGAGCGCGTGCGGCGCATCGAGACCGAGGAAGGCCGCCATTTCGTGCACGCGTTCAACGGCTATCGCACCATCCTCGGCACGGCCACGCTCGGCTACGAATGGGCCACGCAGGCGCCCGACCTCGACGCCGTGATCGTGCCCGTGGGCGGCGGCGGCCTCGCGGCCGGCGTGTCGACCGCGCTGCGGCTCGCCAATCCGCAGGTTCGCGTGTATGGCGTGGAACCGGCCGGCGCCGATGTGATGCACCGCAGCTTCGCGGCCAACCGGCCCGTGGAGGTCAGCGAGGTCCACACCATCGCCGATGCGCTCGCGCTCACGCACACCGAGGAATACGACTACGAGCTGTGCCGCCGTCATCTCGAGCGGCTCGTGACGGTGGACGACGACGCATTGCGCACCGCCATGCACTATCTGTTCACGCAATTGAAGACGGTGGCCGAGCCGGCCTGCGCGGCGCCGATCGCGGCCTTGCTCGGGCCGTTGCGCGAAACCTTGCAGGGCAAGCGCGTGGGCGTGTTGCTGGCCGGCTCCAACATCGACGCGGCGCGCTTCGCGGCGCACCTGGCCGCACGCCGCGCGTGACCGGCCGCGCCGGCCCCGACATATCCCCAGATTGTGTTGAGTAGCCTGTGGACAAGCACCTGACAAGCGAGGCAAGTGCTTGATTGGGCGGACATTCGTGGCGCTGACCCGAATCGGTCGCCCGACGGGCGCGCACGCCGCGCTGCCCGTTTTCGCACCCGCGCTGCCCAAAGCGCGGCCGTCGACAAAAAACCGAACGCGCTCAACGGTTTGCGCCGTCTGCCCGACAGTTATCAACAAGGATCTCAACACAAACTGTGGACAACCCGGCGCGGGCCTCAGGCCGGGTCGAGCGACTTGATCAGGTCGACCAGCGCGCGCAGCCCCGGCGGCATATGCCGGTTGGCCGGGAAGTACAGAAACAGGCCCGGGACCGGCGGGCACCAGTCCTCCAGCACCGTGCGCAGCCGCCCCGACGCCAGCCCCGGCTCGGCATACATTTCCGGCACATAGGCGATACCGAGCCCGTCGGCGGCGGCTTCCACCATCAGCGGATTGTGATCGAGCGTCAGCGTGCCGGGCACGTCGATCGCCAGCTCCTGATCGTGCCGTCGGAATTCCCAGCGATAGCGCTTGCCGCTCGGCAGCCGCTGCCGGATGCAGCGATGCGCGAGCAGATCGTCGGGCGTGCGCAGCGCCGGCGCGCCATCCAGATACGCGGGCGCGGCCACTGCCACGAAGCGCAGGTCCGGCGCGAGTCGCACCGCCACCATGTCCTTCGGCACCGCTTCGCCCAGCCGGATGCCGGCGTCGAAGCCTTGCTCGACGATGTCGACCAACTGCCCCTGCGCCACCAGATCGAGTTCGACCTGCGGATAGCGGTGCTGGAACACCGGCACGACGCGCGTCAGCAGCACGCGAATCGCACCCTCGCTGCCGTTGATGCGCACCGTGCCGCCCGGCCGCCCGCTCGCGGCGGCGGCATCGTCGAGCACGGCCGACAGCTCGCCGAGCACCGGCGCAAGCCGCGCGAGCAGGCGCTCGCCCTCCTGCGTGGGCGACACGCTGCGCGTGGTGCGGTTCAGCAAGCGCACGCCGAGTTGACGCTCCAGCGCGCGCATCGCGTGACTGAGCGCGGAGTGCGAGACGCCCAGCGTATCGGCCGCGCGCCGGAAGCTGCGATGCGTGGCGACCGCGATGAAGGCGTGCAGATCGGTGATCGATGGCGATTTCATTGGTCGATATTACTCACCGACACATGCAAGATCCAGGGGATTCTCGAACCAATCAGCGCTCTCTAGGATGGGCGTGTCTCATCCCCCATCCCCTATCGAAGGAGAACGTCATGCAGAAAACCTGGCTCATCACCGGCACTTCGGCCGGGCTCGGCAGGTTGCTGACCGAGAAGGCGCTGCAACGCGGCGATCGCGTCGCGGCCACGGTGCGCCGCGACGGTGCGCTCGACGCCTTGCAGGCGCAGTACGACGAGCGCCTGCTGACGCTGCGCGCCGACGTGACCGACACGCCCGCGCTGCGCGCCGCCGTCGATCGCGCGTTCGCGGCGTTCGGGCGGATCGACGTGGTGGTCAGCAACGCCGCCTACGGCCTGTTCGGCGCGGCCGAGGAAGCGAGCGACGCGCAGATCGACCGCCAGATCGCCACCAACCTGACCGGCTCGATCCAGCTCGTGCGCGCGGTGCTGCCGCATCTGCGGCAACAGGGCGGCGGCCGGATCGTGCAGGTCTCGTCCGAAGGCGGCCAGGTCGCCTACCCCGGCTTCAGCCTCTATCACGCGACCAAGTGGGGCATCGAGGGCTTTCTCGAATCGGTCGCGCAGGAGGTCGAGCCGTTCGGCATCGACGTGCTGATCGTCGAGCCCGGGCCGACGCGCACGCAGTTCGGCGCGAGCCTCGATCGCACCGAGCCGATGCCGTGCTACGACGCCACGCCGGCCGGCGAAATCCGCCGCGCGATCGCGAGCGGCGCGTTCAACGAATACGGCGACGCCGAACGCACCGTCGACGCGATGCTGCCCGTCATCGATGCGCCCGAGCCGCCGCTGCGGCTCGCGCTCGGCAGCTCGACCTACCGCTCGGTGTCGGCCGCGCTGCGGCAGCGGCTGGACCTGCTCGAATCGCAGCGCGAAGTGGCGTTGTCGGTCATGCCGCCGG
>NZ_BAAILN010000076.1:58006-85148 GCF_054589155.1 Burkholderia sp. 3C | reverse complement strand
CCCCCCCCCCCCGCGGCCGATCAGGGCTTGTCGAACATGTCCATGATCTGCTGCTTCTCCTGCGCCGTGACGGGCGGCGGCGTCAGGCCCGCGGCGCCGGCCGAGCCGAGCGCATCGTTGGCGTTGATGCCGTTGCCCGTCTGGCTGATGTCGACGCTCGGCACGAAACCGTTGCCCGGCGTGTGATCGGCGAAATACAGCTCGCCGTCGATGGTGGTCACGCCGTCGGGCATCGCCATCTGCTGCTCGGGCACGCCGTGCAGCGCCGTGCGCATGTAGCTGATCCAGATCGGCAGCGCCAGTTGCGCACCGAATTCGCGGCTGCCGAGGCTCTTGGGCTGGTCGTAGCCCATCCAGGCCACCGCCACCAGCGACTGCTGATAGCCGGCGAACCAGCCGT
Source organism: Burkholderia sp. 3C (assembly GCF_054589155.1). Classification (NCBI taxonomy): domain Bacteria; kingdom Pseudomonadati; phylum Pseudomonadota; class Betaproteobacteria; order Burkholderiales; family Burkholderiaceae; genus Burkholderia; species Burkholderia sp. 3C. The sequence goes on along the minus strand of NZ_BAAILN010000076.1, from coordinate 84,748 downwards.
CCTTCGCATCGTTGGTGGTACCCGTCTTGCCTTGCAGGTCGCTGCGGCCCAGCACGTTCGAACCGGAGCCCGTGCCGGCCGTCGCGACCGTGTGCAGGAGGCTGTTCATGATGTAGGCGTTGCGCGAATCGACGGTGTGCTGCGCGTTGCTGCCCGCGAGCGCCGGCTGCGCCTTCTGCAGCGGCTGGCCGTGCGCGTCGTCCACTTCGGCGATCAAGTACGGATCGACGCGATAGCCGCCGTTGGCGAACACCGAATACGCACCGGCCAATTGCAGCGGCGTGACGAGGCCCGCACCGAGCGCCATCGGCAGGTACGGCGGCGTCTTGGCCGGATCGAAACCGAAGCGCTGCGTGACGTAATCCTGCGCGTACTTGGTGCCGATCGACGCGAGGATCCGGATCGACACGAGGTTCTTCGAACGGCGCAGCGCTTCGCGCATCGTCATCGGGCCGTCGGGCTGATCGTCGTCCTTCGGTTCCCAGGCGGCGCCGCCCGGCGTGCTCGACGGGAACGACAGCGGCGCATCGTCGATGATGGTCGCCGGCCCGAGGCCCTTGTCGAGCGAGGCCGAATAGATGAACGGCTTGAAGCTCGAACCCGGCTGGCGCCAGGCCTGCGTGACGTGGTTGAACTTGCTCTTGTTGAAGTCGAAGCCGCCGACCAGCGAGCGGATCGCGCCATCCTGCGGCGCCAGCGCCACCAGCGCGCCTTCCACTTGCGGCAGTTGCGACAGTTGCCACGCGCCCTTCGCGTCCTGGGTCACGCGCACGATCGAGCCGGGCTTGATGCGCAGTGCATCCGAGGCGCGCGGGCTCAGCGCCGCCGCCGCGAAGCGCACCCCGGCCGCACCGATGCTGGCCTTCTCGCCGCCCACGAACTGCACCTGCACGCCCGAGGGCGCCGCCGAGGTGACCACCGCCGATTGCAGATCGCCATTGTCGGGGTGATCGGCGAGCGCGTCGTCGACCGCCTCGTCGCGCGCGTCGCCTTCGGCCGGCAACGCGATGAAGCCTTCGGGGCCGCGATAGCCGTGACGGCGCTCGTAATCGAGAATGCCGCGACGCACCGCCTGATAGGCCGCTTCCTGATCGCTCGAATTGATCGTGGTGGTGACCGTCAAACCGCGCGTATAGGTTTCGTCCTTGTACTGCGCGTACATCATCTGGCGGACCATCTCCGAGATGTATTCCGCATGCACCGCGTACTGGTTGCCCGGCGTGCGCGTGTGGATCTCTTCCTTCACGGCTTCGTCGTATTGCTGCGGCGTGATGTAGCCGAGCTCGCGCATGCGCTGGAGGATGTATTGCTGACGGATCTTGGCGCGCTTCGGATTGACCACCGGGTTGTAGGCCGACGGCGCCTTCGGCAGCCCGGCCAGCATCGCGGCCTCGGCCAGCGTGATGTCCTTCAGGTCCTTGCCAAAATACACGCGCGCGGCGGCGGCGAAGCCGTAGGCGCGCTGGCCCAGGTAGATCTGGTTCATGTACAGCTCGAGGATCTGGTCTTTCGACAGCGTCTTCTCGATCTTGTACGCCAGCAGCATTTCGTAGATCTTGCGCGTGTAGGTCTTCTCGCTCGACAGGAAGAAGTTGCGCGCCACCTGCATGGTGATCGTGCTCGCGCCCTGACGTGCGCCGCCGTGCATCAGATCGGCCACGCCGGCCCGCATGATGCCGAGGAAATCCACGCCGCCGTGTTCGTAGAAGCGGTAATCCTCGATCGCGAGCACCGCCTTCTTCATGACGTCGGGGATGTCCTGGAAGCGCACCAGGCTGCGGCGCTCCTCGCCGAATTCGCCGATCAGCACGTGATCGGCCGTGTACACGCGCAGCGGCACCTTCGGTTGATAGTTGGTCAGCGCATCGAGCGACGGCAGTTGCGGCGCCATCACCACCAGCGCGTAGCCGACGATCAGCGCGCCGATCACCCCGGCGACGACCGCCAGCCCGGCGAACCAGATCGCGATGCGGGCGCCGAACGAGCGGCGGCCCGAACCGCCGTCGTCGCGGTCGCGACGGTCACCGCCGCCGTGGCGGTCGGAGTCGTCCGCGTAGAACGCGCCGGAAGGCGAGCGGCGCAACTTGTAATTGGGTTCGGAATCGGACGGTCGTTTGATGATCGGCATGTCGGAATAGCAGGCGCGGCAGCGGCACCGTAAGCGCGCGCGAGATGCGCGCGGGTGGATCGATACGTCAGGCTAGACGCGATGCGGATGGAGCGTAGCACGTCGACAGACCCAGGCACGTGTGGATCCGTTCCCGCGACGTGACAGCGCATTCTAATGACATCACCCCGGCCCTCTCGCGATTTTTTGTAAAAAATTCCTGCACCCGCACCATCGCAGGGCGTCGTGCCAGGCGGCGCCGGCGCACCCGTTTGCGGGCCGGCCGACGCGCTTCGCCGGCACGAATCGGCGCCGGCTTCGCGCGCAATTATGCACGTATTGAATTCGCGTTTCCGCCTTTCACGGCTTTCAATGGCGAAAGCATTGTATCCATCTGTATTTTTCACTGGAAATCCACGCGGTTCGCCCGCATTTTCCGTTGGCGGATCAGCATGCCCCCGCCCACGCCGAACACCGTGTTTAAGCGGTGTTTAAGCGATCCGGTGGTGTAATATCCGCCGGCACATCGGGCGCGCAGCGCCGTGCCGCCGACGCGGTCGCCGATCACGTCGTCATCATCATCACGGAGGGTTTCATGTCGCTTTTCGACTCTATTTCGCGCACGCTCAAAGGCCTGTTGAATGATGCGGCCGATTCGGTGCAGGACCCGTCGCGCGACGCACGCCAGATCGTGCGGGAGCTCGACGACAGCATCGGCCGCGCCGAGAACTCGTTGATCGAGATCGAAGCGCAGGTGGCCACGCAGCGCAGCAAGTGCGATGCAGCCAACGACAAGGTGCGCAAGTACGAAGACGGCGCGAAGCGCGCGCTGCAATCGGGCGACGAATCGCTCGCCCGCGAGGCGCTGACCGCGCAAACCAACGCCGAAGTCGAACGCGATGCGCTCGCGCACGAACTCGACACGCTGGAGCCGTCGGTCGCCAAGCTCAAATCGCAGATCGCCGACATGCGTCAGCGCCGCAACGACCTGAACACGCGCTCGAACATCCTGCAAGCCAAGCAGGAAATCGCGCAGGCCAAGGACGTGGCGGCCTCGGCGCTGGGCGGCATCGGCGGCAAGGATCTGTCGGGCGATTTCCAGAAGCTGGAAGACAAGGTCACGCTGTCGAACGCCCGCTCGGACGCCCGCCTGAACTCGGCCGACACCAACAGCGGCAAGGCGCTCGACGACAAGCTCGCGGCGCTCAATCGCGGCCCGTCGGTCGACGATCGTCTCGAAGCGCTGAAGAAGCAACTGAACACGCCGGCGCAGTAACACGCGCACCGGCCGCCGCGCGCGAGGCCCGGCTCACCCCGGGCCTCGCGTGGCTCCGCCCGCAAGGAGGCAGGCTCGCCGCCTGGTCAATCATGAAGAAATTCGTCGCCGCCGCAGGCATCGCGCTGCTGGTCGCATCGGCCAGCGTGTTCGCGGCCGTGCCCTCGCTGTCGCAGGTCACCCAGTCGATCGAGCAGCACAACTGGCAACGCGCCGACAGCCAGCTCTCGCAAGTCATCGCGGCTCACCCCGACAACCCGCGCGCGCATTATCTGTACGGTCAGGTGCTCGACCGCGAAGGCCGCTCGGCCGACGCGCTCGCCGAGATCGAACGCGCGAAGTCGCTCGACCCCACGCTCCATTTCACGAACCCGCAAGCCTTCGCGCAAACCGAATCGAAGGTGCGCGCCGACGTGCAACGCGCCTCGGGCGAACGCCGCTCGGCCACTTCGGGCGGCGCGCTGGTGCCGACCGATTCGCAACTCACGCAGCAGGCGCAACAGGCGCAGTTCGCGCCGGCCAAGCCCGCACATCACGGCCCCTCGGCCGGCATGTGGATCGGCCTGATCCTGCTGGTGGTGGTGATCGCGCTGGTGCTGCGCTGGACGCTGCGCCGTTCGCGCTCGACCGAAAACCAGGCCGCCGACGACGAACGCCGCGCACAACTGAAGCGCGCCACCGACTTGCTCAACGAAGCGCGCCCGCTCAAGCTCGACGCGCGCATTTCGACCGCACCCGGCGTGTCCGCGCTGACGGGCGAGATCGAAGCCGTGGAAAGCGAGGCGCGCAACCTCGTCGAAGCGCTGTCGAACGGCAAGAACCCGGTGCCGCCGTATCAGCTGGAAGATCTCGAACACCGCTTCGCGAGCCTGAAGGCGCGCGTCGAAGGCCGCCCCGATCCGAACGCGGCACCCGCGAATGCACCGGGCGCGCCCGGCGGTTCGGGTTCGGTGTTTGCTCAGGAAGCGGATCGCATGACGCAGCAGCCGCCGTATCCGCCCTACCCGCCGCAAGCGCCGTATCCGTATCCGCAACAACCGCCGGTGGTGATCCAGCAGGGCGGCGGCATCGGCAGCGGCGTGGGCGGCTTGCTGACCGGCGTGCTGCTCGGAGAAGCGCTGTCGGGCAACCGCGAGCGCGTGGTCGAGCGCGACGTGATCGTCGACGACCAGCGCCAGCACGGCTCGGGCTCGGTGGGCAATCCGTTCGACAACGGCAATGGCGGGAACGACGGTAGCTTCGATCTGGGCCAGGGCGACAACTGGGACAGCGGCAACGACAGCGGCGGCGTCGATCTCGGCAGCACCGACGACGACTGGGACAATAGCTGAGCGCGCAACCGTGCGCCGCGCATGGCGCGATGCATTCGACGCACACCTCGACGGGCCGGCAACGGCCCGTTTTTCATGGCACGCCGAACGCGACGGACTTTGTTAACATTGCTCAGACGAACTTTCGGTGTCCGATCGAGTTCGTTATCATGACCGCGTTCGCGTGCGGGCAGGTCCGGCCGCACATCCCCTTCCCCTTCCCTGGAGAAACCTGCATATGAGCATCGTCAAGGAATTCAAGGAGTTCGCCGTCAAGGGCAACGTGATGGATCTGGCTGTCGGTGTGATCATCGGCGGCGCGTTTTCGAAGATCGTCGATTCCATCGTCAAGGACCTGATCATGCCGGTGATCGGCGTGATTACCGGTGGCCTCGATTTTTCGAACAAGTTCATCCAGCTCGGACAGATTCCCGCGACCTTCAAGGGCAATCCGGATTCCTACAAGGATCTGCAGGCAGCAGGTGTCGCGCTGTTCGGCTATGGCTCGTTCATCACCGTGCTGATCAACTTCATCATCCTCGCGTTCATCATCTTCATGATGGTGCGCTTCATCAACCGCCTGCGCCGCCCGGAAGAAGCGCCGGCCACCCCGGCCGCGCCGCCGCCGACCCCGGAAGACGTGATGCTGCTGCGCGAGATTCGCGATTCCTTGAAGAACCGCTGACAGCCTGCCGCGCCCTGCGCGCGTCACGCCCCGAAAAGCCCGCCGTGCGCGGGCTTTTTTGCGCCGGCTTTGGTGCAGCGCAATTCGTGCGCGCCGCGCGTACGCGGGAAAACACTCAGCGTTTTCGCCGCCAAAAACCGCGCTTTTTTACGAATCGGCCTGCACATGCCGCGCTGGCCGCACTATCATGAAACAGCAATGACATTACACAAGGCGCACAATGCGCCTACATGACGATCAGGGTTTGGGACGCATCGGCAATGCTCGGCATCACTGAACATCGTGAAGCCGGCTTTTTCGTATGCTATAAAAGATCGACATGCGGGCGCGCTAGCCGGTTTGGGGGTGGGTCGCATGACAAAGCCACAAATCTTGCAATCGTTTTTGACGCGAGTGTTTATGTCCTTTCCGAAAAAACGCCGACGCGTGCAGGAAGACGGCCAGGAATCGTTTCTGGCCGTCCTGCATCATGCGAAGCCGTTCGCCCAGCTCGATACGAAGATCTCCCGCGCCCGCGCCCAGGACGAACCGGTGCTGTACGCCCACGTGCTGCCCGGCCTCGACGTGCTGCTGTGCACCGTGCGCGGCGCGCAACCGCCGTATCCGGCCATCGCCGACCTGCGCAAGCGCTGCATCGAATCGATCAGCAACGCGCTCGAACAGCCGATCGAAGGGCTGGAGAACGGCGGTTACTGGTACGAGGCGAGCGGCTTCGGCTTTCTCGTGTTCGCGAGCCGCGCGCGCGCCCGCATCCTGCCGGAGTTCGCGGCGGGGGCGAGCGTCGGCGAGCGCAGCGCGGGCCGGCAGAATGCCGGCGACACGACACCCCGGTCGCTCTGACCGGATTCAATCGAACGGGCCGCGACGTTGCGGCCCGATTCGTTTGGGCACACCGCCGCGCACATGCCGTGGCGGCGCTTCGTCCGATACGGCAGCGAACGCGTCAGCCGCGCGCGTGCGGACGGACGATATCGATGAACGCCGAAAAATCCGCGCCGGCCAAGCCCATCGCCGAACCCAGGCGCAGCACTTGCTGCACCGCGCCCGCCACCGGCATCGCCGCGCCCACTTCGCGCGCGGCATCGGCAACCGCTTCGGCATCCTTCCTGAACGTGCTCAACGCGCCGAGCGGTGCGTGGCCGCTGGCCGTCATGCGCGGCACGAAGGTTTGCAGCAGCACCGAATCGGCCCAGCCGCCCGCGAGCGCTTCGGCCAGGCGTGCCGCATCGATGCCGCTGGCTTGCGCGAGCCCCACCGCTTCGGCGATCGCCGCCACCGTGGCCGTCACGATCGCCTGATTGCAGAGCTTGGCCGTCTGCCCCGCGCCGGCGTCGCCAAGATGCGTGAGCCGCGACGCATAGGCGCCAATCAAGTCGCGCACGGCGTCGATGTCCTCGCGCGGGCCACCGGCCATCACCGCGAGCGTGCCGGCCTCGGCGCCGGGCACGCCGCCCGAGACGGGCGCATCGATCCACGCCACCTGCTGCGCCGCCGCGCGCGCCGCATAGTCGCGGGTGGCCGCTGGCGGAATCGACGAATGGTCGACGATGCGGCGCAAGCGCCGCGTGCCCGGCTCGCCCGACAGCAGGCCACCCGGGCCGAACACCACATCGCCCACCGCGGCCGCGTCGAACACGCACAGCATCACGGTGTCGACGCGCTCCGCCATCTCGCGCGGCGTATCGACCACCTGCGCGCCCTCGCCCGCCAGCGCCTCGGCTTTGGCCCGCGAGCGGTTCCAGACCTGCACGGCATGCCCCGCGCGCAGCCAGTGCCGAATCATCGGCGCCCCCATCAGGCCCGGTCCGCAAAATCCTGCTTCCACGTGGTTTCTCGCAATCGGATTGAACTCGGTGCCCATCATACCGATCACTCAAGGATGCGCGGCCGGGTGCATCGCCGCACGGCACGCATGAACCCAACTTTTCAGGAGGCACCATGACCGACCATGTTTACAAGACGATCGAACTGACCGGCTCGTCGCAGAAGTCGAGCGACGACGCAATCCGCAACGCCATCGCCAAGGCCGCCAAGACACTGCACGGCCTGAACTGGTTCGAGGTGGTGGAGACGCGCGGCCACATCGACGGCGACCAGGTCCAGCACTGGCAGGTCACGCTGAAGGTGGGCGTGCGCCTCGACGACTGACCGAAACCGACCGGCCCCGTTAGCCAGGCCCGCCATCGCGGCACGCTTCAATACGCCGCGATGGCGGTTTACGCCGTCTTGACGCTCCTTTCTGTCCATATTAAAAATCGTATGTCACAACGATCTATCGATCAGCCCGGACATATATAACTTGGAGAGAACATGAGCCAACAACGCGAGGCGATCGACACCTACCTGCTGCGCGTCATGCATACGCTGCTGATGGAACGCAGCGTCACACGCACGGCGGTCAAGCTGAACCAGTCACAGCCCGCGATCAGCGCCGCACTGCGCCGCCTGCGCGACATCACCGGCGACCCGCTGCTGGTGCGCGGCAAGTCGGGCATGGTCCCGACCGAATACGGCCTGCGCCTGCTCGAACCGGTACAGAACGCGCTGCGTGAAATCGACCGCATCAAGTTCCAGCAACACAACTTCGATCCCGCCACCTCGATCCGCTGCTACCGGATCGGCTGCCCCGATTACCTGAACGTGCTGTTCGTGCCGACCGTGGTCGAGCGCTTCCGGCAGGCCGCGCCGAACGCAACGCTCGAATTCCATTCGCTCGGCCCCGCGTTCGACTACGAGCTGGCGCTGGAAGACGGCAAGCTCGACATCGTGGTCGGCAACTGGCCCGAGCCGCCCGAGCAACTGCACCTGTCGAACCTGTTCGTCGACCAGATCGTCTGCCTGATGAGCAATGCGCACCCGTTCGCCAAGCGCGGCGGGCTGACGCTCGATCAGTACCTCAATGCGCCGCACCTCGCACCGACCCCCTACTCGGTTGGCCAGCGCGGTGCGATCGACGTGCACCTGGCGCGCGAGCGGCTCAAGCGCCATGTGGTCGTGACGCTGCCGTACTTCAATCTCGCGCCGTACGTGCTCGTGAAATCGGATCTGATCTTCACGACCACGCGCCTGTTCGCCGATCACTACGCGAAGTTCCTGCCGCTGTCGGTGATACCCGCGCCGCTCGATTTCCCGCCGATGCAGTATTACCAGCTCTGGCACGAACGCTGCCATTACTCGGACGAAGTGCGCTGGCTGCGTGGCCTCGTGGCCGAGGCAACCCGCACGCTGATCGGCGCCTAACCGGCCGCGGCGCAAGACGACGTTGCGCTCGCGCCGTGAACACAGCGCGATCGACGCTCGAGCTTCAGCGCGCCGCTTCCATCAAGTTGCGCGCAAGCGCGTTGTGGCGCTCGATCACCGGCCCGAGATCGAGCGTCGCCAGACGCCCTTCGCGCACCACCACCCGCCCGTTGACCACGCTCCACGCCACCTGCGACGGCGCGCAGAACACCAGCGCCGCAACTGGGTCGTGCAGCGCGCCGGCGAACGACGGCTGATTCAGATCGAACGCGACGAAGTCGGCCGCCATGCCCGGCGCGAGCGCGCCGATGTCGTCGCGGCCGAGCACCCGCGCGCCGCCGAGCGTGGCGATTTCGAGCGCCTCGCGCGCCGTCATCGCATCGGGGCCGAAGCCGACGCGTTGCAGCAGCAACGCCTGGCGCGCCTCGGCCACCATCTGCGCGCCGTCGTTCGACGCCGAGCCGTCCACGCCCAAGCCCACCGGCACGCCCGCGAGCCGCATGCGCCGCACCGGTGCGATGCCCGACGCGAGCCGCATGTTCGAGCATGGGCAATGCGCGACGCCCGTGCCCGTGCGCCCGAACAGCGCGATGCCGGCCTCGTCGAGCTGCACGCAGTGCGCATGCCAGACATCGGGGCCGACCCAGCCGAGATCCTCGGCGTATTCGGCCGGCGTCATGCCGAACTTTTCGAGGCTGTAGGCGACGTCGTTGAGGTTTTCCGCGAGGTGCGTATGCAGCGACACGCCGTGCGCGCGCGCCAGCTTCGCCGATTCGCGCATCAGGTCGCGGCTCACCGAGAACGGCGAACACGGCGCCACCACCACGCGCAGCATCGCGTAGCGGCCGGCGTCGTGATAGGTCTCGATCAGGCGTTGCGTGTCGGCGAGGATCGCGTCCTCGCGCTCCACCACCGAGTCGGGCGGCAGGCCGCCGTCGCGCTGCCCGACGCTCATGCTGCCGCGGCTCGCGTGAAAGCGCAGGCCGATGCGCTGCGCCGCCGCGATGCTGTCATCGAGCCGCGCGCCGTTCGGGTAGAGATACAGATGGTCGCTCGACGTCGTGCAGCCCGACAGCAGCAACTCGGCCATCGCCGTCAGCGTCGAGATTTCGATCATCTCGGGCGTCAGGTGCGCCCAGATCCGGTAAAGATTCGTGAGCCAGCCGAACAGCTCGGCGTTCTGCGCGGCCGGCACGGCGCGCGTCAGGCTCTGGTACATGTGGTGATGCGTATTGACGAGGCCCGGCATCAGCAGATGACCACGCAGGTCGAGCACCTCGTCGGCCGTGTCGGGCAAGGTGTCGGTCGGGCCGGCCGCGACGATGCGGTTGCCTTCGATATAGAGCCCGCCGTCGCGAATCTCGCGGCGCTGGTCGTCCATCGTCACCAGCACGTCGGCGTGGCGCACCAGCAACGTGCGGCCGCGCGGGGTCGCACCGGCCGGTGCGGAGGGATCGGTTCGGGATGAGGTCGGCATGGAGGATCTCCGTTCGGTTGCGCCGCCCGTGCCGCGCTGCAATGCGTCGCATGAGGCTGGCGTGTGGCTGAACGGCGTCCGGACGGATGCGGCGGCACCGACCGTGCCGCTGCGCCCTGTCGAACGCCCGTGGCCCGGTTACCCGGCGTGCTCGCCGTCTTCGGGGTGCGCACGGCCGGAGGATTCCTGGGATCGAGCCCATGCGGCCACGCGCGAACCGGCCGAGCATCGCCTGCCACGACACGCGACGCAAGCCGCCACCTCAAATACTTCACTTCACGCCGGCAATATGATCGGCTAAGTTGGATCTCGGACAACCGGCTGCGTGCCTGCCTGCACCGGCAATCCGGACAAACCCGGCGCGTGACGCGGCCGCTCATGCACCCCGGCTTATCTTCTATATCGCGCGGCGAATCGTGACGCGAGCATTCTTAAAATGGCCACTCGGCGCGCGCTTCGATCCGCCGACGGGTATGTAGCCACGAACGTGGAGCCTCGATCCGCCATCCCCTGGATCGACGCCGCGTTTACTCATCGCATTCACACAAGGACACTGGCGAATGGGCAAGCTCACCACCCACGTACTCGATACCGCGCACGGCCGCCCCGGCGCCGGCATCCGGATCGAACTGCATGCGATCGACGGCGCCGCGCGCCGCGCGCTCGTCACCGCCACCACCAATGACGACGGCCGCTGCGACAGCCCGCTGCTCGAAGGCGCGGCGCTCGTCGCCGGCGAATACGAACTGACCTTCCATGCCGGCGATTACTTCGCCGCGATCGGCGTCAAGGTGCCCGAACCGCGCTTCGTCGATCGCGTCGTGCTGCGCTTCGGCGTGGCCGATGCCGGCGCGCACTATCACGTGCCGCTGCTCGTCTCGCCGTGGTCGTACAGCACCTATCGCGGCAGCTGACACCCCGGCGCACGATCCCCACCCGATCACACCGATAACAAGAACTTGAGTCTGTCCGGAGGAGTTTCATGGAAGGTTTCATCACCGACTGGCTGAACCTCGCACTGCGCTGGTTGCACGTCATCGTCGCGATTGCCTGGATCGGCGAATCGTTTTATTTCGTTGCCCTCGACAACAGCCTGAAGCCGCCCAAGGATCCGAACCAGCGCCAGCGCGGCGTGTTCGGCGAGCTGTGGCACGTGCATGGCGGTGGCTTCTACAACATGCAGAAGTACACCGTCGCACCGCCTGAAATGCCGGAAGACCTGCACTGGTCGAAATGGCCGTCGTACACCACGTGGATGTCCGGCTTCGGCCTGTTCTTCGTGCTCTACCTGCTTGCGCCAAACACCTACCTGATCGACCGCAACGTGCTCGACATGGGGCCGGTGGTGGCCGTGGCCTCGGCGCTCGGCTTCCTGATGGCGGGCTGGATCGTCTACGACTGCGCGTGCCGCCTGCTCGGCAACCGCGATCGCCTGCTCGGCGTGTTCGTCGGGCTGTACGTGGTGGCGGCCGCCTGGCTCGCGTGCCACATCTTCTCGGGGCGCGCGGCGTATCTGATCGTGGGCGCGATGCTGGCGACCATCATGACGGCCAACGTGTTCTTCGTGATCATCCCCGGCCAGCGCAAGATGGTCGACAAGATGCTCAAGGGTGAAACGCCGAACCCGATCTACGGCAAGCGCGGCAAGCAGCGCTCGGTGCACAACACGTATTTCACGCTGCCGGTGGTGTTCGCGATGCTGTCGAACCACTATGCGATGACCTACACGAACCGCTACAACTGGATCGTGCTCGTGCTGATCATGCTGGCGGGCGCGCTGATCCGGCAGTTCTTCGTGATGCGCCATCGCGGCCAGCAGCTCTGGTATCTGCCGCTCGGCGGCGTGGCACTGATGTTCGTCGCGCTGATCTGGACCATGCCGCGCCCGGTCGCGCCGCAAGCCGAGGCGGCCAATCTGCCGAAGCTGACGGTGAAGGACATCGAGCCGGTCATGCAGCAGCGCTGCGTGGCCTGCCACTCGGCCAAGCCGACGATGATGGGCAGCGCCCCGGCCGGCGTGATGTTCGACACGCCCGACGAAATCGCGCAGAACGGGCAGCGCATTTATCAGCAGGCCGTGCAGTTGAAGGCGATGCCGATCGGGAACGTCACGCACATGACCGACGACGAGCGGACGAAGATCGCGGCCTGGTTCGAGGGAGGCGCGGCGAAATAAGCGTCGGTGGATCTGCAACTGGAACGGGTTCGCCGATGGCGAACCCGTTTTGCTTTCGGGGGTGGGCTGATCGTCCTGGGCAGAAGTGTTCAGGTCCGTTGCGGGCCCGCGACGGCGATCGGCATCGATGCTGGCTCCAGTCTCGCTTCAGTGGAACGGGCATCGACCGGAGGAGATACACCGCCCACACCGAACTCCCTCAGCGTTACGCTTGCCGCTTACTCGAATCCCGTAATCGCATGCGGCACGTAGGCGGCTTCGAGCGCCTTGATCTCGTCAGCGCTCAGGCTGACGTCCAGCGCGGCAACCGCATCATCGAGATGACGTGTCTTGGACGCCCCCACGATCGGCGCGGACACGCCGGCCTTGGCGAGCACCCAGGCAAGCGCCACCTGGGCCATCGGCACGCCGCGCGCCAATGCAATTTTCTCGACCTCGCGAATCACCACGTTGTTCAGAAATTGGATGACGCTGCAAAACGGCGTCCGAAAACAAGAAGGCCCTGCGAACCAAGGTTCGCAGGGCCTTCCTGACCATCACCACGCGCCGCTCAGGCGAGCCGGCAACTACACGCTCAAGCCGCCACTCGATGCATCGCCTCATCCGTCAACCAAAGCGACTCTCCAAGCACCTGCTCATTGAGATTGAGCCCCTCTCCGCCGCGATCGACCACGACGAAATCGCTGACTTCCTCCAGCGCAATCAGCGGGTGATGCCAAACCCCCTTCGCGTAATTGACGCCTTGCCAGCCGCTCGACACGAACGCGCGGATCTTCGTGGCATCGAGCTCGCCGGCGGGCGCCACGACGACGAGATAAGGCTGCGTCGACAGCGGCAGGAACGCCTGGCTGCCAAGAGGATGCCGTTCGAGCATCGTGACCTCGAACGGCAGCGCGCGCGGCTGCCCGCGAAACAGGTTGACGAGCGTACGGCCGCCCTCATCGTTCACGTCGACGTGGGCGAGATCGTGAAAGCGGATCGTCGTGCCGAGATTGATCGGGATCTGCTTCGCGCCCTCGGTCTCGATCACGTCGCCGAACGGCGCGAATGCCTCACGCGTCAGCGCCTCGATGGTCAGCGTCTTCATTGGCCGAGCGTGCCCCACAAACGCAGACGCGATACGCCACCGTCCGGAATGATGTTCAGGCGCACGTGCGTGACCGGGCCGAGCGCGGCCAGCTCCGATTCGAAGATGTGCTGCTTGTCCATCTGCAACTTCTGCTCGCCGAGCAGCACCGGCCAGAACATCGCCTGCGTGACGAGCGAGCTGTCGGTGCCGCCCGTCACCTGGGCGGCCTGGATCGAGCAGCGATCGGGATAGTTGCCCTTGAAGTGCGCGGTATCGACTTCGATCTTGCGGATCACGCCCGGCCGCGCCAGCGCGATGATCGCCCAGTCGTTGCCCGGCTCGCGGCGGCGACGCGTTTCCCAACCATCGCCCATGTTTACGCCACGGCCCGGCAGCAGGATGGTCGAGGCCGGCCCGAAATGCTGGTTGTTCGCGGCAACCACATAGCCGCCGTTCTCCATCGCGGCCAGATCGAACAGCTCGCTGCGGCTCGCGCCTTCCCAATCGAGCTGCGGTTGGCCGTAGACGCGCAGCCGCGCGATGCCGCCATCGGGATAGATGTTGACGCGCAAGTGCGTGTACGGCGCGGCGTCGTTCACGTCGACGTAGTGGTGGTGATTGCCCTGCAGCGTGGTGGACGGCACGATCTCGACCCAGCGCGTCGACTGGTTCGGTGCGCCGTCCGCATGGCAGGCCTCGACCGACGCGGCCGGCGGGAAGTTGCCGGTGAAGTGGCTGGTATCGATGTCGAGGCCCTTGATCACGCCGGGGCGTGCGAGCTTCACGATGCACCAGTCGTAGCCGGACACACGCTTGCGGCGCGTTTCCCAACCGTCCATCCACTTGCCGTGATCGTCGTACTTGCCCGGAATGAACACGGCCGGCTCCGGATTCAGCATGCGATCCTTCGGTGCGAAGAAATCGTCGCTCGCCTCGAGTGCCTGTGCCCCGAGACGCGGATCGGCGAGGTTCACGTAGCGACGCGTGAATTCGGGAGCATTGGGATCGAGCAGCGGCATGGCCATGATGAGGTCCTTATTCGAAGTGCGTGAAAAGCGCGGCGCCCGCCTTGACGGGCGCGACGTGTGCGTCGCGTCGCGCGGCAAACCCCGCGCGGTGCGTGGCGAAACTCAGGCGTCGATCAGATCGTCGAGCCGCAGGCGCGCGATCCGGTAGATCTGGTCGAGGCTGGCGCGCAACTCCTGCTCGCGCGTGTTGGCCACGCGCGCTTCGAAGTTGGCGATGATGCCGTGGCGGTCGTAGCCGCGCACGGCAAGAATGAACGGGAATCCGAACTTCTCGCGATAGGTGCGATTGAGCTGCTGCAAGCGATCGAACTCGGCCTGCGTGCATTGATCGAGGCCGGCCCCGCTCTGCTCGCGCGTCGATTCGGCGGTCAGCTCGCCGCGCACGGCGGCCTTGCCGGCCAGCTCCGGGTGGGCATTGATCAGCGCGAGCTGCGGCTCCACGCCGGCCTGCTCGACCACGCCGGACATCGTCGCGTGCAGCGCATCGATGCTTGCGTAAGGGCGCGCGCCGGCCGCCGCCTCGGCCACCCAGGGCGAATGCTCGAAAATGCCCGACAGCGTGGCGACGAACCCGTCGGTCGTCATGGTGTTCAGTTCTGCCAACGTGTATTGCATCGCCTTCATGCCGTCCCTTCGCGTCGGTTGGTGGAATACGGATGGTGTTCGCGCCAGTGGCGCGCGATGTCGACGCGGCGCGTCACCCACACGCGATCGTGCCGCTCGATGTGATCGAGGAAGCGCTGCAAGGCGCGGAAGCGGCCGGGCCGGCCAAGCAGCCGGCAATGCATGCCGATCGACAGCATCTTCGGCGCTTCGTCGCCCTCTTCGTACAGCACGTCGAACGCATCGCGCAGGTACTGGAAGAAATGGTCGGCCGTGTTGAAACCCTGCGGCGTCGCGAAGCGCATGTCGTTGGTGTCGAGCGTGTACGGCACGATCAGTTGCGGCACGCTTGTGCCGCCCGTGACGGGCACCTCGGCCCAGAACGGCAGGTCGTCGCCGTAGTAATCGGAGTCGTACAGGAACCCGCCGTGCTCGGCCACCAGCCGGCGCGTATTGGGGCTGTCGCGGCCGGTATACCAGCCGAGCGGCCGCACGCCGGTCACGCGCTCGATCGCTTCCATGCCGAGCCGCATGTGCTCGGCCTCGCGTTCGGGCGTCATGTCCTGATAGTGGATCCAGCGCCAGCCGTGACACGCGATCTCGTGGCCCAGCTCGACGAACGCGCGCGACAGCTCGGGGTGCCGCTCCATCGCCATGCCCACGCCGAATACCGTCAGCGGCAGGCCGCGTTTCTCGAACTCGCGCAGAATTCGCCACACGCCCGCGCGCGAGCCGTATTCGTAGATCGATTCCATGCTCATGTGACGGGACGGATAAGCCGCCGCGCCGACGATCTCGGACAGGAATTGTTCGGAGCCCGGATCACCGTGCAGCACGCAGTTCTCGCCGCCTTCCTCGTAATTGAGCACGAACTGCACGGCGACGCGCGCGCGCCCCGGCCAGTTCGCCTGCACCGGATACCGGCCGTAGCCGATCAGATCGCGCGGATAGTGGGAATCGTGTGACATGGTGGAGTACGAATGAAATCCCGTGGAGAGGGGTTCGCAACGGCGCGCGGAGACGGGATTCGGCGGGCAATCCGTGACGGATCGGACGTCTTCGTGCACCGTTGCGAGGGATGGGCCAGTGTAGCGAAAAGGCCTCGCAACGCGCATACAGCCAAACCGATAGTGCGTGTCACACCGGGTGTATGTGCGCTTGCGGCATGCGCGCCGGCGCGGCCTCGGCGGTGGCAACCGAGGCCGTGCTGCCGGCGATGCCGGCCGGCAGGCCGTCGGCATCGGGGCCGAATCGCGCGAACTCGCCGTCGTAGCGCTTCGCGAGCGGGCGCGCATAGTCGCCGCGCTTGGCCGTCGACAGGCGCAGCGCAACCAGCATCTCGACCCATTTCACGGCGGCCGTCACGCCCTCCACCACCGGCGCGCCGATCGCCTGCTCCACCTCGCGCGCGAACTCGGCCATGCCTGCGCAGCCGAGCACGATCGCACCGGCGCCGTCCTCGTCGAGCGCGCGACGGCATTCGTCCACGATCAACTGGCGCGCCGGCGAACCGGGCCGGTCGAGTTCGAGCACGGCCACGTCGGTGGCGCGCACGTTGCGGCAGAAGCGCTGCATGCCGTAGCGTTCGGCCAGATGCCAGGCCAGGCCGCAGGTACGCGACAGCGTGGTCACCACCGAGAAGCCGGGCGCGAGCACGCTGGCCGCGTGCATCGCGGCCTCGGCGATGCCGATCACCGGGCCGCGCGCGATCTCGCGCGCCGCGTACAGGCCCGGATCGCCGAAGCAGGCGATCACGTAGCCGTCAAAGCCGTCGCGCTCGCCGGCCGCGATTTCGGCCAACAGGCCCGGCACCGCGAGCGCGTCGTCGTAGTGGCTCTCGATCGACGGCGGCCCCATGGTCGGGCTGACCGCCACCACGGCGGTGCCGGCGTTGACGACCTCGCGCGCGCAGCGCCCCATCGCGTCGGTCATGCGCTGCGTGGTGTTCGGATTGATGAGCTTGATTTTCATTGTCGTCTCCTGAATTTCCATCTCGGCCACGTTCGGGCCGGCACGCCGCTCACTTCGCGATGGCGCGATACACGAGCCCGGCCAGGATCGCGCCGACGAACCACGAGAAGTTGGCGAGCGCGCCCAGCGACGGCACCATCACGCAGGCGATCGCGATCGCCGCGGCCGGCAGCAGTGCGAACACCGCACGCCGGTTCACGCCGCCGCGATACCAGTACGCGCCCGTTTCCGACAGCGTGTACAGATCGTCGCGATCGAGCTTGCCGCGCTTGATCAGGTAGAAGTCGACGATCAGGACACCGTACAGTGGCCCGATGAAGCTGCCGAGCACGTCGAGCGTGTAATGGATCACGGCCGGGTTGTTGAACAGGTTCCACGGCGTGATGAAGATCGACGCCACGGCGGCCAGCATCCCGCCCGCGCGCCAGCTGATCAGGCGCGGCGCGACGTTCGAGAAGTCGAACGCCGGCGACACGAAGTTCGCGACGATGTTGATGCCGATGGTGGCGATCGTGAAGGTCAGCGCACCGAGGATCACCGCGGTCGGATGATCGATGCGGCCGACGGTTGCGACCGGGTCGGTAATCAGTTCTCCGAACACCGGCAGCGTGGCGGCCGTGGTGATCACGGTCACCAGCGAGAACGCCAGGAAGTTGACCGGCAGGCCCCAGAAATTGCCGCGCTTCACGGCGCGATAGCTGTTGCAGTAGCGCGAGAAATCGCCGAAGTTCAGCATCGGCCCCGAGAAATACGACACCACCAGCGCGATCGCCGTGATCATCACCGGAATCGCAGCGGCGCCGTGATAGCGCACGCCGCCCAGGTTCAGGCCGATGTTGCGCCAGCCCGCGCGCCACACCATGTAGCCGGCCAGCACGAACATCACCACGTACACGGCCGGCCCGGCGAAGTCGATGAACTTCTTGATGGTTTCCATGCCGTTCCAGAACACCAGCGCCTGCAGCACCCAGAGCAGCATGAAGCCGGCCCAGCCGAGCGCCGACAGCCCGAGGAAGCCGTAGCGGTGCACGTCCGCATAGGGCATCCATTGCGGCACGAACTTGAGCACCACGATCACCAGCGCACTGGAAGCGAGAAAGGTCTGGATGCCGTACCAGGCCACCGCGATCAGGCCACGGATCACGGCCGGCACGTTGGCGCCGAGCACGCCGAAGGTGGCGCGGCAGGCCACCGGATACGGCACGCCGAGCTGCTGGCTCGGCCGGGCGATCAGGTTGCAGAGCGCGTTGACGATCGCGATGCCGACGATCAGCGACACCAGCACCTGCCAGCTCGTCAGGCCCAGCGCGAACAGGCTGCCGGCGAACACGTAGCCGCCCACCGAATGCACGTCCGACATCCAGAACGCGAAGATGTTGTAGGCGCCCCAGCCTTGTTTTTCGAGCGGTGCGAGGTCGTCGTTGTAGAGCCGCTCGCTGTAGGCGGCGGGCCGCAGCGCCTCGCCGTCCGGAGGGGTGCCCGCGTGATACGGGGGGTTGGCCTGCGCGATACCGAACTGAGCCATGACATCTCCTTGCCTGCCGCGGTCGAGCCGCGCGATCGTCATTGAAATCGCGGCCCGACATCGAGGTCAGGCCACGCCCGCGTGCGGCAGCGAGGCTGCCGCCAGCATTCCGTCAGCTCGTCGGCGCGGGCGTGGCGCGCGGGCCGTCAGCCCGCGCCGCCGAACACGTCGCGCAAATCGACCGCACCCTGCGCGGGGCGATCCAGCATCCTCAGTTCCACGTGCTGCAGGTGATGCGCCATCAGCTTCGCCGCCCGCGCGGCATCGCCGGCTTCGAGCGCCGCGACGATCTCAGTGTGATCGTCGAACGAGCACGCGTTGCGACCGTGCGCCTCGTAGAGCGCCGACATCAGCGTCGAGCGCGCCACCAGCCCGTTCAGGCAATCGCACAGCGTGCCGTTGCCGGTCAACGCGGCGAGCGCCGTGTGGAACTCGCCCGACAGCCGGATCCACGCGGCGAAATCGCGCCGCTCGAACGCATCGCGCTCGCGCTCGATACCGCTCGCGACGCCCTTCAGGCGCTTCGCACCCGGTCCCGTCGCCAGCCGTTCGACCACCGCCAGCTCGATGATCCGCCGCAGCTCGAACACCTCGTGCACCTCTTGCAGCGACGGGCTGGCGACGAACGCACCGCGGTTCGGCTCGAGATCGACGAGCCGGTCCGTCGCCAGCAGCGCGAGCGCCTGCCGGATCGGGCCGCGCTTCACGCCGAACACGTCGCACAACTGCGCCTCGGTCAGCTTCGCGCCCGGCGCGAGCCGATGCTCGAGGATCGCAGTGCGGATCCGTTCGGCAATCGCTTCCGGCGTCAGCGCCGGCGCTGCGGTTTCCTGCTTGGTCATGTTTGCTATCTCGTTATGTTCGTCATGCTAGGGCGGACATAAATATTGTCAACAATTTATCCCGCCGATTTTGCACGATTGTCGACCATTGAAACGCGCCCAAACGGTGCGAGTGCGTCAAGATCGTGCATCCACAAGGCCCTCATGCACGCCAGTCAAGACTTTCACTCTCGACTGATCGAATATTTTGTCAACAATCCATGCGCAACGATGGCGCATGCCGCCCTCGAAGTCGCTTCGAATGTCGGACCGTTAGTTGCGATTTTTGGATATAAAAAAAGGCGGATCTCCGCCTTTTGTCGCGCGCTGCCGCGTCGATTCCTATCGGGCCAGCACCGGATAGTCGGATACCGACAGCCGGAACCCATGTTCGTTGGCGACGAGCTGCGCCTGCCCCCCCACCGGCAACGTGACCATGTCGGGCACGTGGCCGAACTGCAAGCCCGTCACGACCGGAATGCCGATCGTCTCGCGCACCTGGTCGATCATCGCCTGCATGTCGTAGCCGTTGTCGTAGTCGAAGGCGCGCGCGCCGGTAAACTGCCCGAGCACGAGCGCCTGCTGGCGCGCCAGGATGCCGGCGTAATGGAGCGTGTAGATCATCCGTTCGATGCGAAACGGCTGCTCGTTCACGTCCTCGATGAACAGGATGCCGCCTTCGATCTGCGGCATGTACGGCGTGCCGACCAGCGAGGCCAGGATCGCGAGATTGCCGCCCCACAACGTGCCCGCCACGTTGACCGCCTGCTGTTGCGGGGCATCGCCGAGGATCGTGGTGGTGGGTTGTGAAAGCGTCGACCAGAACTGCGTCATGGTGAATTCGCTCGGCGTCACGGCGCCGAAATCGGCCGACAGCATCGGGCCGCCGAAGCTTTTGACGCCCGATTTGGCCAGCAGCGCGAGCTGGATCGCCGTGAAATCGCTGTGGCCGCATAGCGCGACAGGCTGGTCGCGCAGGCGTTCGAGCGCGCGGTAGTCGAGGCGTTCGAGGATGCGCGCCGCGCCCGAGCCGCCGCGCACCGCCAGGCCGATGTCGGGCAGCGGCTGCGACCGGTCGCCGAGGCGGTTCAGGTCGTCGGCGCGCTCGGCGTCGGTGCCGGCGAAGCGCTGGTGGCGCCGCTGCGTGGCGGCCAGGTTTTGCACCACGTGATGCTGATCGCCGAAACGTTCGATCGCGCGCTGGATCGCGGCCGGATCGTGCGGATAGCCGGACGGCCCGAGCAGTCGGATGGTGCGCGGCGAGAGAGAGGTGGAAGCCATCGGTCGCGTATCGAAAAAGGGGACAGCCCGGTTAGAGCCAGGCGATGGCGACTGGTTCAGTCGGCCGTGGAGGCGCTGTCATCGCGGTGGTCGTGGCCGCAGCCGCAGGCCTTGCCGTCCGGCTGCGCCGCCGCGTCGGCATTGGCCGCCTGTCGCGCCTCGCGCGCCGCCCGGCGGCGTTCGGCGAAGAACGTGCGCAGCGCATCGCCGCAGGCGTCGGCGAGCACACCGCCCGTCACGGTCGCGTGGTGGTTCAGTTGCGGATTGGCGAACGCGTCGATCACGCTGCCGCACGCGCCCGTTTTCGGATCGGCCGCACCGAACACCACGCGGGCGATCCGCGCGTGCATGATCGCGCCCGAACACATCAGGCACGGTTCGAGCGTCACGTAGAGTTCGCAGCCCGGCAGGCGATAGTTGCCGAGCGCTTGCGCAGCCGCGCGCAAGGCGGCCATTTCGGCGTGAGCCGACGGATCGTGGCCGCCGATCGGATGATTGAAGCCGCGTGCGATCACTTCGTCGCCGCGCACGATCACCGCGCCCACCGGCACCTCGCCCGCGGCACGCGCCTGCTCGGCCGCTTCCAGCGCCATGCGCATGTAGTAGCGGTCGCGTTCGGCAGCCGGGTCGACAGCGGAAGCAGCGGGAGCGGAAAGATCCGTGGAATCGGGCACAACGGGAAGATCGTCGGAGGTGGCGCGCGCGTCGCGCGCCGGGGGGAATGCGCTGCTCACGCGGCCCCCGCTTCGCCGGCGCCATCGTCGAGCACGCGCTCGGACAGGCGTTCGGCAATGCGGCGGCAGTATTCGCGCGGCACGACCAGCGGGCCGCCGCGCAACGATTCGAGAGCCATGTCGAGGGCCAGCATCTTGGCCTGCAGGCGGCACCGCGTGGCGCGATCGCTGACCGCGCGCATTTCGTCCTGCAGGTGGCACAAGGCGCGAAGCTGCTCGAGCGCGGGCGGGGCAAAGCCCGCGTGCTTCAGGATCCGATTGGCCATCTGCACCTCGGCCGGGACGAGCAGACCGTCATCCAGTTCCGTCGGCGCACCGGTTCCCGGCAGGTCGTTGAACTCCCCACGCGCAGCGGCAGCGGCAATACGTTGTTCGACCAGGGCGTCAAGCAGTCTCATTCGAGCAATTCAAGGCAATGCGGCCTGGCGATTCTAACAGGGGATCGGGCAACTGCCAGCCCTCTGGAGCAAATGCTCGATTGCCGCACTCGCCCATTGACGAAAGCCGTTATGCTGGCCCGGATTGTCACGGCGCGGCCGGCAGATCGGCCGGCCGCGCCGCCGGACCGGATTGAAGGAGGAAATTGCCGTGCGCAGTGCAATTCGAACAGGGCTTGTCCTGGCCGCCGCCGTGCTTCTGCTGGGCTTGAGCGGCTGCGGCGTGTTTTGCAGCGGGGCCGGCACCAACGGCTGGGCCGGCGGGGCATGCGGAACGACGATGCGTTTCTGACCCCATGACGGAGGCCGCGGCAGCAGCGGGCGCCTGGGGCTTGGGGCGCGACCAAAATCGCGACAATGCGCCGCAGTTCATGCATCACCTCATGCCGTCGTCCCCGCCGTCATCCAGTCGGGCATGCGCCCCGCTCCCGCCGCCCGGCCTCAGCGATTGACCAGCGCCAACCCGGCCGGCAGATAACGGTCGCCCGCCACGCCGATCTCGGCCAGCACCGCGTCGAGCTTCGCGACATCGTCGTCGCCCAGCACCAGATCGGCCGCGCCGAGGTTGTCTTCCAGATACCGCCGGCGCTTGGTACCCGGGATCGGCACGATGTCGTCGCCTGCGCGCAACATCCACGCCAACGCCACCTGGGCCGCCGTCACGCCGCGCGCCGCCGCGATCGCCTGCACGGATTCCGCGATCCGCAGGTTTGCGTCGAAATTCTCGCGCTGGAAACGCGGGTCGTTGGTCACGCGATAGTCGCGCTCGCCGATCTCGTCGAGCGATTTCACTTGGCCCGTCAGGAACCCGCGTCCGAGCGGGCTGAACGGCACGAGGCCGATGCCCAGTTCGCGCAGCACCGGCAGCACGTTCGCCTCGAGATTGCGCTCCCAGATCGAATACTCGCTTTGCAGCGCCGACACCGGCTGCACCGCGTGCGCACGGCGGATCGCGTCCTCGCCCGCTTCCGACATGCCGAAAAACCGCACCTTGCCTTCCGCGATCAGGTCGCGCACGGCGCCGGCCATGTCTTCCACCGGCACGGCCGGATCGACACGATGCTGGTACAACAGATCGATATGGTCGGTGCGCAGCCGCTTGAGCGAGCCGTGCACCGCCTCGCGGATATGTTCGGGCCGGCTGTCGGTACCGCTCTGCTTGCCTTCCGGCGAGATGCGGAAGCCGAACTTGGTCGCGATCGTCACCTCGTGACGGCGCCCTTCGAGCGCGCGGCCGAGCAGTTCCTCGTTCGTGAACGGCCCGTAAACCTCCGCCGTATCGAGAAACGTGCAGCCGAGCTCGATCGCGCGATGCAGCGTGGCGATCGATTCGGCGTCGTCGGGCGTGCCGTAGGACTGGCTCATGCCCATGCAGCCCAGCCCGATCGTCGACACTTCAAGGCCTTGTCGGCCCAGCTTGCGTTGTTTCATTGCGGATTCCTCGTGGGTTGAGCAGTGTCGTGACGGCCGGCGTGTCGGCACGCCGGCCGGGCAATGGCGCGCAATCGCTCAACGCAGGCCCAGGTAATCCATCTTGCCGAGCGGCACGCCGTTGTGACGCAGGATGTCGTAGGCCGTCGTCACGTGGAAATAGAAGTTCGGCAGCACGAACGTCGACACGTAGCTCAGGCCCGTGAATTCGAGCGCACCGCTGCGCAGCGGCAGCGTGACGGTGCGCGTGGCCGCGTCGGCGAACTGCGCGGCATCGACCGATTCCGCGAACGCGATGGTCTTGGCGATGCGCTCGCGCAGCTCGGCGAAGCTTTGTTCGGTATCGGGGAACGACGGCACGTCGATGCCGGCCAGGCGCGCCACGCAGCCCTTCACGGCATCGGTGGCCACCTGCACCTGGGCCGACAGCGGCAGCATGTCCTCGAACAGGCGGGCGGTGGTCAGCGTGGCGGGGTCGATGCCCTTCTCGCTCGCGTGCGCCTCGCCCTTGTCGAGAATCTTCGACAGGTTGCGCAGGCCGCGCACCAGCGCGGAAATGGAAACGTCGTACAGGGAAACGGACATGGGAGCTCCTGACTGGGTGGGGTGCATCGATGCGCCGGCTTCGCGGCGTTCGGTCGCAAGCTTAATGCGATTCGCCGATCGCCGCAGACATCGGGCGATCGGCGCACCAAGCGGGAACGGATCTGTACGCTTTTCGTAACGACGGCGTAAGCCGGGCGCCGATTGTTCGCGATCGGCGCACGCAGGACGCCCCGGCGCTCAGGGCGACGGCCAGTTCACGCCCGTCAACGCCTCCGATACCGTCCAGAGCCTGGCGGCCACGGCCTTGTCGCGCGCCTCGGCGCCCACCTTTGCCGGGCCGACCGGCCCGAGCAGCTCGAAGCGGTGTTGCGGCCCGTAATAGCCTGCGCGATCGGCCTCGGGCGAGGTCGCCGCGAACAGCGTCGGCAGCGCGCCGGCCGCCGCCGATTGCGAGACCCACGGATACGACTGCGCCATCAGCCAGCGCAACAGCGCGCTGCGCCCCGTCGCGCCGAGGTTCGGGCCGGCGCTCTGCAAACCGGTGCGCGCGAAGCCCGGATGCGCGGCCGTCACGTGCAGCCCCCAGCCGGCCGCATCGCTGCGCCGCTGCAACTCGAACGCGAACATCAGGATCGCGAGCTTCGACTGCGCATAGGCCTGCCACGGCGCATAGCGGCGAACCCATTGCAGGTCGTCGAAATGAATCGCGGCGCGCAAGCGGTGTGCCCCGCTGCTGACGATCACCACGCGCGGCGCCGGAGCCGCGCGCAGCATCGGCAGCAGCAGGCCGGTCAGCGCGAAGTGCGACAGGTAGTTGGTGCCGAACTGCAGCTCGAAGCCGTCCGCCGTGGCGTGACGCACGGGCGGCGTCATGACCCCGGCGTTGTCGATCAGCAGATCGAGCACCGGATGCCGCGCCGTCAATTCGGCCGCGAAACCGCGCACCGCGTCGAGGCTGGCCAGATCGACGCGTCGGTACTCGACCTCGGCACGCGGATGCGCGGCGCGAATCGCCCGCAACGCGGCCTCGCCCTTCGCATCGTCGCGGCCGGCCAGCAGCACGCGCGCGCCCGCGCCGGCCAGCGCGAGCGCCGTTTCGTAGCCGATGCCGCCGGTCGCGCCGGTCACCACCGCGAATCGGCCGCGTTGACTCGGGATGTCGCGCACGCTCCAGTTCATGACGAGGCCTTCAGGGAGTCGAGTCCGTCGGGAAGATTAGCATCGGCAAAGTGCGTCGACAGCGACGTGTCGCGCCAGTGCGCGGCCTGTTCGGCGCGCAGCGTCTCGGCCTGCTCGCAGACGAACAGCGCATCGCCGCCGAGCAGCAGCCGCATCGGCACATCGTCGCGGCGCGACAGCTCGACGATCAACGCCGCGATCCGGGCCGGGTCGCCCATTTCGCGGCCCGCGTAACCGTTGAGCAGGTTCAGGATCTTGCCGACCGACGCCTCGTAGTCGGGCAGCATCGCCGGTGTCGCCTGCTTGGCTCGGTCGGCCCACTCGGTGCGCATGCCGCCCGGCTCCAGCGTGCAGACGCGCACGCCGAACGGCGCGGCCTCGTGGCCGACCACGTCGCTGAAGCCGCCCACCGCCCATTTCGCGGCCTGATACGCCGACATCCCCGGCGCCGCGCTGCGCCCGCCCACCGACGACACCTGGAAGATATGGCCCGCGCGCTGCGCGCGCATCACCGGCAAGGCCGCGCGCGTCAGGTTGACCACGCCGAACAGGTTGGTTTCCACCTGCGCGCGAAAATCGTCCGCGCCCATCTGCTCAAACGGCGCCATGTGGCCGTAACCGGCGTTGTTGACGAGCACGTCGAGCCGGCCGAACGATTCGCTTGCGACGGCCACGGCGCGCTGCGCGGCCGCCTCGTCCGTCACGTCGAGTTCGACCACGCGCAGACGATCGCCGTGGCGCTCGGCCAGATCCGCCAGGCGCGACGGCTCGCGCACCCCGGCCACCAGCCGATCCCCCGCCGCCAACACGGCTTCCGAAATCGCACGACCCAGGCCGCGCGCCGCTCCCGTTACCAACCAGACCTTCGACATAATTTGCTCCTCGATAAAAATGAATGATTACTCACTCATTAAACAACGCGATGCGGCGACCGAAATCGGTCGCGCCGCCGTCGCGCGTGATGGCGATCAGTGCGCCTGCAAGGCGGCCCAGATCGCCCGAAAACCGGCTTCGCGGTACGCTTCCTGCTGCTCGGGCTCGCGCGCGATGCTGTCCATCGTGACCTCGGCCATCGACGAAAACAGCGCGCCGCAAAAATTCATGACCTGCTCGTCCGACAGCCCGCTCATGCCCGACAGGCATTCGCGAAACATGTCGCGTACCGCGCCGAACCCGCTCGCGCCGGCCACGCGGTTCGCTTCCTCGATGTTCGCGCCCACCTCGAGCTGGCGCAGCGCGCGCCGCCCGTCGGGATGCGTCACGCCCCACCCCACAAAGGCGTTCCAGGCGTGGCGAGCACGCCGCTCGACGCTGTCCCCATGCGGAAACGCGCCCATCATCGCCGAGCGCAGGCCGTCCTTCAGATGCAGGTACAGCGCGTTCAGCAGCGCATCCTTGGTGTCGAAATAGGTGAACACCGTGCCTTCGGCCACCCCGGCCAGCCGCGCGATGCGCGCCGTGGTGGCGGCCGCGCCGTGCTCGGCCAGCGCGCGCGCGGCGGCATCGAGGATCGCTTCCTGTTTGTCGGCACTGCGAGGACGGGCCAAAACCGTGCACCTATAAATGAGTGATTGCTCAATCATAGATAAGCACGCCACCACGCACAAGAGAAATTTCTCTTTGATGCATCGCAATGTGCCCCTTTAACCGGTTTCGGCCGGTCGCGCGTGTTTAGCGCGCCGCCGCGCAACACACGACGCGACGGGCCTTCGCGGCCCACCCGGCCCACCCACGTGAAATTCGTGCAGCATGCCGGTGCGCGAAGTCGCGCAA
The DNA here is from genome assembly GCF_054589155.1 of Burkholderia sp. 3C. Lineage (NCBI taxonomy): Bacteria > Pseudomonadati > Pseudomonadota > Betaproteobacteria > Burkholderiales > Burkholderiaceae > Burkholderia > Burkholderia sp. 3C. The sequence goes on along the minus strand of NZ_BAAILN010000076.1, from coordinate 58,079 downwards.
AACCGGGCACACTGAGCGTTTTCCGCAGCACCGCGGCGCAACATGCGCCGTCCGTTCAACGCTCATCGACTTG
>NZ_BAAILN010000076.1:18966-57926 GCF_054589155.1 Burkholderia sp. 3C | reverse complement strand
CCACCACCCATGACCCACCCCACCTCCCAAGCCGCAAAAGAATCGCCCGTCGACATGATCATCTTCGGCGGCGGCGGCGACCTCGCCGCCCGCAAGCTGCTGCCCGCGCTCTTCATGGCGCACCTGCACGGCAATCTGCCGGCCGAAACGCGCATCATCGCGGTCGGCCGCCGTGACTGGGGCATCGACGGCTACCGCAAGTTCATGGAAGAGCAGTCGCGTCCGTTCATCGACGAAAAAGCCTTCGACGCGCAAGCGTGGAGCCGCTTCCTCGACCTGTTCCAGTACGTGCTGATCGACGTGAACGCCGCCGCCGACTACCAGCGCCTGGCCGAAGCCTCGCGCGACGAGGCGATCCGCGTGTTCTACCTGTCGACCTCGCCGGAACTGTTCACGACGATCTGCGACAACCTCGACACCGCGAAGCTGCTGAACGCCGCCTCGCGCGTGGTGCTCGAAAAGCCGCTCGGCCACGATCTCGCCTCGGCGCAGGCGATCAACAACGACGTCGGCCGCCATTTCGCGGAATCGCAGATCTACCGGATCGACCACTACCTCGGCAAGGAAACGGTGCAGAACCTGATGGTGCTGCGCTTCGGCAACCCGATCTTCGGGCCGCTCTGGCAGGCGCCGTATATCCGCAGCGTGCAGATCACGGTGGCGGAAACGGTGGGCGTGGGCAGCCGCGCCGGCTTCTACGACCACACCGGCGCACTGCGCGACATGGTGCAGAACCACCTGCTGCAACTGCTCTGCATCGTCGCGATGGAACCGCCCGTGTCGCTCGATCCCGATGCCGTGCGCGACGAGAAGCTCAAGGTGCTGCGCTCGCTGCGTCCGATGACGCCGGCCGACATCGCACGCGACACGGTGCGCGGCCAGTACGCGGCCGGCGCGGTGGACGGCAAGCCGGTCAAGGGCTATCTCGAGGAAGACAACGTGCCGCCGAACAGCCGCAACGAAACCTTCGTCGCGCTGCGCGCCCACATCAACAACTGGCGCTGGGCCAACGTGCCGTTCTTCCTGCGCACCGGCAAGCGGCTGCAAAAGCGGCAATCGGAGATCGTCATCGAGTTCGCCGACCTGCCGTTCTCGATCATCCCCGACGGCCCGCGCCACTACAGCAACCGCCTCGTGATCCAGTTGCAGCCCGAGGAATCGATCCAGTTGCAGATGCTCGCGAAGGAGCCGGGCAGCGGCATGAACATGGTGCCGGTGAGCCTCAACCTCGATTTGCAGCAGGCGATTCCGGAGCGCCGCGCCGAAGCGTACGAGCGCCTGCTGATCGACGTGATCCGCGGCCGCCTCACCCACTTCATGCGCCGCGACGAACTCGAAGCGGCCTGGACCTGGGTCGAGCCGATCCTCGAAGGCTGGCAGCAGCCGGGCGATCGGCCGCGCCTCTATACGGCGGGCACGTTTGGGCCGGCCGCGTCGTCGGCGCTGCTCGCGCGCGACAACATGTCGTGGGCCGAGGAGGCCTGAGCACGCGGGTTCACACGCTGCTTCGTCACGCATGAAAAAGCCGGCTGCGAATGGGCAGCCGGCTTTTTTTCGTCTTCATTTTTTAACGGGCGATCAACGCACGTTCGGCGTTGATTAGGCGATTACTTCGCGCCGCGTGCGCCCTCGCCCGGCTGGATCAGGCGCTCGGGAATGCTGCGCGACGACGCCCGCGCACCGATGTAGTACAGCAGCGCCGGCACCGCGAGGCCGAGTATCCAGGAGATGTCGGTGCCACCCAGCGCATCGACGAGCGGGCCGGTGTAGAAGCCCGTCGAGATGAACGGCATCTGCACGAGAATGCCGACCGCGTAGACGCCGATCGCCATGCCGTTCCAGCGGCCATAGCGGCCGTCGGGGTTCGACAGCGCCGGCACGTCGTAGCGCGAGCGCGTGAAGACGTAATAGTCGACCAGGTTGATCGCGCTCCACGGCGTGAAGAACGCCAGCAGGAACAGGATGAACGACGTGAATTCCTTCAGGAACGCGTGGCGGCCGGCGATCGCGAGCGCGGTCGACACGGCCACCATCGCGAGGATGTAGGCGAGCCGCCGGCCATGCGACAGCGTGCGCTGGCCGCGAAAGCCGCTGACGATGGTCGCCATCGACATGAAGCTGCCGTAGGCATTGAGCGTGGTGACGGTGACCTTGCCGAACGCGATGCTGAAGTACAGCAGCCCGGCCACGGCGCCCGTCGAACCGAGCCCGACGATGAACGCCACCTCGTGATGCGCGAACTGCGCGCCGGCCAGCGCCGCCGCGAACACGCCGAACACCATCGCGGCCTGCGCGCCGATCACCGACCCGAGGCCCACCGCCAGAAACGTGGCCGGCGAGGATGTCGAGCGCGGCAGGTAGCGCGAATAGTCGGCCACGTACGGGCCGAACGCGATCTGCCACGACGCCGACAAGGACATCGACAACAGGAAGCTGGCGATCGAGAAATGCCGGTTCGCCAGCAGCAGCCCGATGTCGTGCTGCGCGAACAGGCGCGCGAACATGAACACGAACGCCACCACGCCGATCACGCTGGCGATGCGGCCGATCAGGTGGATGGTGCGATAGCCGAGGATCGTCAGGAGCACGATGCAGATCGCGAACAGCACGATGCCGGCCACGTCGCCCACGCCCAGCAGTTGCGCGACGGCCGCGCCGGCCAGCACCGAGCCGCTGGCCGAAAAGCCGACGTACATCAGGCAGACCAGCACCAGCGGGATCGTCGCGCCGTACACGCCGAACTGCACGCGGCTCGAGATCATCTGCGGCAGCCCCAGTTGCGGCCCCTGCGCGCCGTGCAGCGCCATCACCGCGCCGCCCACCAGTTGGCCGAGCAGCAGCGCGATCAGCGACCAGAACACGTCGCCGCCCAGCACCACGGCCAGCGCGCCCGTGACGATCGCCGTGATCTGCAGGTTCGCCGACAGCCACAGCGTGAACTGGCTCGCGAGGCTGCCGTGACGCTCCGCGTCGGGAATGAAATCGATCGATCGCGTTTCGATCAACGCGCCGTTGCCACGGCCCTCTCTCTGGTTCGCCACGTATTGCGCTCCGGTTGGTATCGCCGACGACGCGCGGCGGCGGATGGGCTCGACGGCCCGTGCTCGCATCTTCTTGTATAGACATCCCGGCAGACATCGGGAATTACCCCGCATCGCCTTGGTCGGCTTCATGCACGCATCTCAACCAGCCAAATTTGAATAGTCAACCTGGGCGATGAAAATCATCGTGCGCCGCCACTGTAACCACGGCGGCCCGCGCAGCGAATTGACGGCGTCGAACACCACCACACCCCCCGATCATGTCCGTCCACTTTTCCTGCACGATGTGCGGCCGCTGCTGCCATGACCTGCGCCTGCCGCTCGCCGTTGACGAAGCGATCACCTGGCTGTCGCGCGGCGGCGAGGTGCAACTGTTCTGCGACGCCGTGCCCTGGCCCGAGGAGCCGCCCGCCGACAACCTGCTCGCGCAGCACCGGCGGCGGCGTTCGTTCGCGGCCCAATGCGGCACGCTGCCGGTGCGCGTGGCGGTCACGCTGGTGGCGGCGTTCGCCGGGCCGTGCCCGCACCTGCGCGCCGACATGGCCTGCGGCGCCTACGAGCAACGTCCGCGCGTGTGCCGGATCTATCCGGCCGAATCGCACCCGGCGCTGGCGCTCGACCCGGCCTCGAAGGCCTGCCCGCCCGAGGCGTGGGCGGCCGACCGGCCGGTGCTGATGACCGAGGGCCGGTTGGTCGATGCCGCCACCGCCGAGCTGATCGCGCAATCGCGCGAGGCCGACCAGCGCGACCGTCTCGCCAAGGCCTACCTGTGCGCGCAACTCGGCTACGACACGGCCGCGCTCGCCAACGAGGGCTTCGCCGTGTATTCGCCGGCGCGCGAGGCTTTGCGCGCCGCGCTCGAAGCCGCGCAACTGGCGGCCGCGCACAGCGACGGCAGCGCCGAGCCGCATTCGCCGTATCCGTGGCGCTACGTGACGAACCGCGCCTCGACGCTCGCAACGCTGCTGTCGATCGACGCGCCGGCGCGCCTGGCCGATACGGCGCCGGCCGGTGCCGCTCCCGCTTATCTGGGATTCTTCGATGCCGAACCGCCCGAACCGCCGCGGGCCTGATCGAGCAGCCGGCGTCAGGTGTTCAGCACCGCCAGCGCCGGCTGCTTCGCGACGCTCGGCCGCGCCAGCATCCGTACGAGCCAGGCGCGCAGCGCGGTGCACGCTTCCGGCACCGGCAGCTTCACGATCGCCGCGAACACGAGGCCACCGATCACGGTGATGTCGGCCATCGAAAACGCGTTGCCAGCCACGAACGGCCGATCCCGCAGCACTTGGTCGAAGTAATGCATGCCGCGCACGGCCTTGTCGCGCTGCCGGAAGCCCCATTCGGCGTTCTGATACAGCTCGACATCCGGCCCCAGGCCCGGCGTGCCGTGGTGGAAATACACGCTGATCGCGTCGAGCAGCTCGATCTCCGCGCGCTTGCTCATCATGTGGATCACGCCCTTCTCCAGCGGCGTGGTGCCCGTCAGCACGGATGCGCCGTCGAGCGCGTCGAGGTATTCGGTGATCGCCGTGCATTCGGCGATGCAGGTGCCGTCGGCCAGTTCGAGCACCGGCAGCGTGCCCGAATAGTTCTTGTCCGCGATGAACGCCGGACGCTTGTGCTCGCCCTGATAAAGATCGACTCGCTCGAAGCGCACCTGCGCTTCGAGCTGCTTTTCGGCGACCGCGATGCGTACGCGCGCCGGATACGGCCCGGTCGCGAAATCGTGGATCGTCATGACGGCGCGGGTGTCCGCAGCGGCGTGGATGGGTTCGATGCTCATGGATTGCCTTTCGATGGAGGGGTTTCGACACGCAATCGGCGAACGGATGATGCTTCGATCGCCGATCATTACCTAACGTTCGTTAGGTTAATGACAAAGCGTGCGATACGCAACCTCAATCACTTCGGTGTGCGAAGGTAGCAGGCGTGTGAACGGCGACGGGATCGGATTCGAGGGCGCGCTTTCTGGCGGCCGCGACGCGGATCGCGCCGGCACACGTCAATGACAGGCCTGAATTGTCGCGAGCCGGCCCACGGCATTGGCAACCAGGCCGCGCGCCGCCAATGCCGGGTGGCCGTCGTGCAACGAAATGGACCTGGCCGAGCGGGACAGCGCGACGGCCTTCGTGCTTGCTCCATCGACAAGGCGCGAGCCGCCCCATGCCCTGTTACGGCTTGAGCAGGCCAAGCCGGATCAGGCTGTCGGCCGTGGCGACGATCGCGTCCTCGCTCGACCGCGGCCGCCAGCCGAGCAGCCGGATCGCCTTGGCGCTCGTGGCGTTCATATCGCGGCCGAGCAGCGTCGCGATACCGCGCATGGCCGGGTTGCGCCACGCCGCCAGGCGCACCACCCAATTCGGCAGCTCGCGCGCCGACACCTTGCCAGCCGCCGCGCCCATCCGGCGGCGCAGCACCTCGGCCACCTCGCGCATCCACAGGCTGTGGCCCGCGATCGCGAGAAAGCGCTCGCCGTTGGCGGCCGGATGGCGCATCGCGAGCACGTGCAGGTCCGCCACGTCGCGCACGTCGACAAAGCCGCAATTGATCTTCGGGCAGGCGCGCTGGCCGTCCAGCATGTTGGTGACCGTGCGGATCGAGTGGGAGTAGTCGGGGCCGAGCACCGGCCCCATCACCGCCGTCGGATTGACCGCCGACAGTTCCATCCCGCCGCCCTCTTTCGCGATGAAATCCCAGGCCGCGCGCTCGGACAGCGTCTTCGACTTCTGATACGGCCAGACCTTGCCCGACAGGTTGCTCCAGTCGCGCTCGTCGAACGGGCGGCTCAGTTGCGCATGCCCCGCGCAGATCGCGCCGAACGCCGACGTCAGCACCACCCGCTTGACGCCCGCGTCGCGCGCGGCGCGCAACACGCGCAGGTTGCCGTCCACGGCAGGCCGGATCCAGTCGTCCTCGGTGGCATGGTTGCCCGATGGCGTGGGCGACGCGCCATGCAGCACGTAGCTGCAGCCGGCCACCGCCTCGGCCCAGCCGCGGTCGTCGCCAAGGTCGGCCATGGCGAAGCTCAGGCGCTCGCCCGGCTGCGCGCCGCCCTGCTTGAGGTTGCCGAGCACTTCCGCCTCGCGCCCCGGCGAGCGGATCGTGGTGCGCACGCGATAGCCTTCGCGCAACAGCGCGAGGATGCAATGCTGCGCGATAAACCCGGTGCCGCCGGTGACGAGTACCGTTGTGTCGTTCATGCCGATGTCCTGATTGAGCAAAGCCTCAGCTTAGACAGCGGCACTCGGACCGTGAATAATTGAAAGTGCGATTTACTTGCGCGATAGTACGAGAATGAGCACCGATCCCTTTTCCGACATCCTCAAGTTCACCAGCGCCGAATCGATCGTGACCGGCGGTTTCACGGCGGGCGGCCCGTGGGCGCTGCGCTTCCCCGCGCCCGACAAGATCAAGTTCTTCGCGGTCGTGAAGGGCTGCTGCTGGGTCCGCATCGACGGCGAACCGGCGCCGGTGCGGTTCGACACCGGCGACGTCGGCCTGCTGTCGGCCAGGCGCGCGTTCGTGCTCGCCAGCGACCCCGATCTGGAACCGCTCGACGCGATGAGCGTGTTTTCCGGCGCGGGCCGCAACAGTCTGCAATTGGGCGACGGCGCCGATTTCGCGCATCTCGGCGGCCACGTGCTGCTCGATCCGGCCAGCGGGCGCTTGCTGGCCGACGTGCTGCCGCCGTGGATTCACGTGCCGGCCGCGTCGCCGCAGGCCAGCGCGTTTCGCTGGCTGCTCGATCAACTGGTGGAGGAACGCACGGCCGAGCAGCCTGGCGGGCAACTGGCGACCGCGCAACTCGCGCAGTTGCTGTTCATCCAGATCCTGCGCGCGCACCTGAAAACGTCGGACGCGATGCCGGCCGGATGGCTGCGGGCGCTGGGCGACCCGCGCATCGCGCCGGCGCTGCGCCTGATGCACGGCGAGCCGGCGCGCGCGTGGCATCTCGACGAACTGGCCAAGGCGTGTGCGATGTCGCGCACGAGCTTTGCGTTTCACTTCAAGGCGGTGGTCGGCACCGCGCCGCTGACCTATCTGACCGAATGGCGCATGCGTCTGGCGGAGCGGGCGTTGCGGGAGGAGAACCGGCCGGTGGCGGTGCTGGCGGAATCGCTCGGGTATGCGTCGGAGAGTGCGTTCAGCAACGCGTTCAAGCGGGTGACCGGGAGTTCGCCGCGAGCGTATCGGTTGGGGGTTCGGGGGTGATCGGCGCTTGCCGGGCGGTGCAAGCCAACGCGCCGCATCGAGGTGGGCCCGATGCGGCGCGTTGGCTGGATACGCCATGAGGGGCCCCCATCGCTCGACGCGCTGCCCCAACAACATCAATCGATACGCACGCCGGTAAGCTGTTCGCTCAATTGCCAGAGCCGCCCTGCCGCTACCGCGTCCATCGCCCGAGGACGCACGCCATTCAGCGCCTCCGAGTCGTCGGACGGGAGCGCACGAGCAATGTCGCAGTCCGCGCAGTAAACCCCGCCCATGCCGTCGAGCCTCGCGCTCGTCGCGCACCAGACGCTCGTCGCAGCACCTTGCTGCGGTGTCTTCTTGTTGTTTTCCGGATCGATGATCGGCCGGCCTTCCTTGTCGATGTAGTCCTGGGCTTCAAGCGCTTCCCTCGGCATGTGACGGACCAGGTCCGTGATGATGCCGCCCGGATGAACGGAAAACGCGCGCACCCCCGAGTGCTTGCCGATCGCGTCCAGCGCCACGGCGAACAGTGCATTGGCCGTCTTGGCCTGGCCGTAGGCAACCCACGGGTCGTAGTCTCGGCGTTCGAAGTTCACGTCGTGGAAATCGATGCCGGCCCGGCGATGCCCATAGGAACTCAGGGCTATCACGCGTGCCTGCCCGGCGCGGACCAGCGCCGGCCACAGGCGGCAGGTCAGTTGAAAGTGGCCGAGGTGGTTCGCCGAAAACTGGCATTCATATCCGCGCGCATCGCGTGCGAGCGGCGGCCCCATGACGCCGGCATTGTTCACGAGGATATCGACGGCATCCGTCGAATCGAGGACATGCTCGGCGAAACGATCGATGGACGCCGGATCGAGCAGATCCATCGGCTGCAACACCACATCGGGCATGCCGCTCAAGGCGGCGCGCGCCTTCACGAGATCGCGCGCCGGCACGAACACCTTGGCGCCGGCAGCCCGGAACGCCTTGACGGTTTCGATACCGATGCCGGAATAGCCGCCGGTGACGACGGCGCATTTGCCGGTCAGGTCGATGCCGCGGATGACCTCCTCGGCGGTGGAAGCGGCTCTGAAGCCCGAGCCAATGGGCGATTGCGGGGTAGACATACTGGATCTCCAAGAGTGACATCCGCATGCTAATGTTCCGAACCCGTACCTATAAGCCGCATTCGTTCATTTTTTATACGCAATCATTCAAACCTGATGGTCGATCCGCTATCCGATCTCCTGGATTTTCTCCAAGCCCGCTGCGACCTGTCCGGACGATTGGTGGCGGGCGGCACTTGGGCGCGTCGCTTCGGCACGATGGGTTCGATCAAGTTTTGCGCCATCACGGAAGGCCGTTGCTGGTGTTTCATGGAAGGCCTGCCCGACGAACCTCGCCAGCTTGCGGCGGGCGACATCCTGGTCATGAGCGGCACGCATACCTTGGTGCTGGCCAGCGCCCCGGCACGGATCTCCGGCGCGACGGCCATGCCGCTCGCCCGGGACGACGACGGCACCTATCGCCTTGGCCACGGAACCGACTTCACCATGTTGAGCGGCCTGGTGCAGATCGACGCCGACCGGCAGGCGCTGCTCCTGAGCGGCCTGCCGCCGCTGATCCACGTGAGCAGGGCCACGGAGGCGGCCGCGCCGATTTCATGGCTGATCGCGCAATTGGTTGCGGAAACGCAGCCCGGCAGCCGGCCGGGCCAGGCCACCGTGATCTCCGGGCTGGCGCAACTGCTGTTCGTGCAGACGTTGCGGGCCTATCTGGCGCACGCACCTCACGACGATCGGGGCTGGTTGAAGGGTTTCGGCGACGCTCGCCTGTCCGTCGCGCTGCGCTGCATCCACGGCGATCCGGCTCGAAACTGGAACCTGGAGGCGTTGGCGAAAGAGGCCGGGATGTCGCGAACGTCGTTCGCGGTTCGATTCCGCGACATGATGGGCGTGCCGCCCCTGACCTACCTGACCCGGTGGCGCATGCACCTGGCCCGGCGCGCGATTCGGGCGGGCGTGTCGATAGCGGAGGCGGCGGCGGCCGTGGGATATTCGTCCGAAAGCGCGTTCAGGAGCGCGTTCAAACGTGTGATGGATGTGGCGCCGGGGCAGTATCGGCGAACGGCGGAGGTGGGAGACGCTTGAGGGGACGGCAGGCCGACCAAGCCGTTTGAACCCGCCATCCGCGCCGGCGCGGCGCGCGTCCGCACTGTCCATCCGAAGCGATCGTCGAGGGCATGGCGCGGCCGATAAAAACGCGCCGATCAAAGACAACGTATTACGTCACGGCACGATCGCAAAAACACGCGCCGGAAAGCCGGAACCATGCTTCGGCTTCGGCCACGTTGCGACGATGAGCGCCCCCGCTTCAGGCACCGCATCGAGATTCGCCAACAGTTCGATCTGCCAACGATCCTGGTCGAGCACATAGCGTTCGAGCGAACCGTCACCGCGGCTGATCGCGAGGCCGCCATCGGTGTCCAGCGTCTCATGCCCGCAGGCCGTGGCGCCGCGCGCCTCGAAGATATGGCGTAGCGCTGCGAGGGTCCAGCCGGGGAAATGCGCCACGCCCTGCGCGTCGCGATTCGATATCTTCTCGCGATCCGGCCAGCGCGACGACCAGCCGCTGTGCTTGGCAACGAATGCCCCGCGCGGCACCACACCGTGACGCGTTTCCCAACGCAGCACGTCGTCGATCGACAGGCAATAATCCGCGTCGGCGGCGACCTGCTCGCGAATGTCGATGACGACCAGCGGCAGGATCATCTCGCGCACCGGAATCTCGTCGAGAAACCGGCGGCCGGCCACGAAGTGCGCGCCCGGATCGACGTGCGTGCCCCACTGGCCGACAAAACTGTAGCGATGCGCAAGAAACCCCTGCCCCATCGAACCCCGCGAGGGTGCATGGTCGTACAGGACCGTGCGCGTCTCGGGCTCGAAGAACGGCGAATGCGGAATCGATGCGTCGAACGCGTGGGTCAGGTCCACGAACCGGCACGCGTGCAACTGCCCCAGGAGTGCCCAGAGGTCGAGCGCCATGCGTTTCAGATGCGCTCGAGGTTGGTGCGCGTGCGCGCGTTGACGACATTGCCGGTATTGATGGTCGTCTTCGGCTCGAGCAGCAGGCAATGCACTTCGTCCGTCACGGCTTCCGGGCAGTGCTCGGTGCGCTTCGGCACGATCAGGTATTCACCCGCTTCGATCACGATATCGCCGCCGTTTTCGGCGTGCAGCTTCATGCGCAGCGTGCCCTTCACCACGAAGAACAGTTCGTCCTCGTGATCGTGATGATGCCAGTTGAACGTACCGCTGAATTTGGCGAACTTGATCTGCGACTCGTTGATGTCGCCACCGATCCTGGGCGACCAGTATTCGCTGAAAGCCGAGAATGCAGCCGCGACGTTGACCTTGTTCAGTTTCATGCCGTCACTCCTTCGATCTGGAAAATGGTGTCGATCTGCGCCGGCAGGAGGCGCTTGACGAACGTACCCTGAAACAATGCGCTGCCCACCGTGAAACCCCAAGTCTGCGCCTCGATCATGGCCTTGACACGCGCTTCTCCGTCGATGCTGCCGGCCGCAATGACGGGAACCGTCACGGCTTGCGTGACGCGCCGCGTCAACTCGGCCGGGTCGCCTTTGCCCGTGAAGCGGTAAGCGAGCAGATCGAGCCCGTGTACACCGGGCACGGCCGCAATGCGACGCGCATCGTCGACGATCTCGTCCATCGTACCCTCGAGCACGGTCGGGTGCCCGACCGTGCGGCCGGCAAACGGAAAGTATTGGATCGACGAGCCGCGCAGCATGGCCAGCGCATCCTCGACGTGACGGCCGCCGAGCAGATAGTCGACGCCGATATCGAGCGCAGCCTGGATCGATTCGCGTTCGCTGTCACGGCTCGTCGCAACCACTTCGAGCATGACCTTGCGGCCATCGGCCCGGATCCGTTGCGCCAGTTGCCTGAGCGAGGCGACCGGCAGGCCGATATCCTTGAACCCGACAAAGTGAACGGGGCTGTCGCGCAGGCTGTCGTAGACCGCCAGCGCATCGGGAACGGTGGCATCGTTCTCCGTGAGCATCAGAATGAAATGGGAGGACATGTCGGACTCCTTGATAAATGACTCACACCCGCGAACGGGCGAATTGATGGGCGGTTTGAAGTGCGACCTGCAAACTCGCGGGGTCGGCTATCCCCTTGCCGGCGATATCGAACGCCGTGCCGTGATCCGGGCTCGTCCGCACGAACGGCAGGCCGACGGTAATGTTCACGCCGTCTTCGACGCCCGCCAGCTTGACCGGAATCAGCCCCTGGTCGTGGTACTGCGCCACCACGATGTCGAAGCGGCCACGGCGTGCGTTCATGAACACCGTGTCGCCCGGCCAGGGGCCGCTGGCGTCGATGCCTTCCGCCCGGGCACGCTCGATGGCCGGCGCGATGATGTCGAGGTCCTCCCGGCCAAACAGCCCGCCCTCGCCGGCATGAGGATTCAGGCCCGCCACGGCAACCCGCGGGCGCTCGATGCCGAGTTCCGTCATCGCACGATGCGCGAGCCGGATGATGCGCAATTCGCTCTCGACGGACAGCCTTGAAATCGCCTCGCGCATCGAGCAGTGAACCGTCACGAGAATCGTGCGCAACGTCGGGTTCACGAGCATCATCGCGTAGTCGCGCGTGTCGGAAAGATCCGCGAGCATCTCCGTGTGGCCCGGATAAGGAACGCGGGCGGCGGCAAGCGCCTCCTTGTGAATCGGCGCGGTGCAGATGCCCGCGATCTCGCGCTGCATCGCCAGATCGATCGCCGTGCGGATCGCGCCAAAGGCCGCTTCGCCGGCCAGTGCACTGATGGCGCCCAGCGGCAGATCGGCAGGCAGCGGTTCGGCGCCCGGCACGCGCAGCACGTCGAGCGTGCCCGGGCGCGGTGCGATGCCCGACACCGAATCCGTCTCGCGAATCTCGAGCGGCAAGCCGAGCGCGGCCGCCGCGCGCCGCAGCACGCCGGCATCGCCGACGGCAAACGACGGATAGTCAGCGATAAACGCGCTGTTCGAGAATGTCTTGACGACGATTTCGGGCCCAATGCCGGCCGCGTCGCCCATCGTCACGGCGATCAGTTTCTGTTTCATGCTCTTGCTCCAGTCAATGCGTCGATGCAGGCGAGCAGCGCGTCGTCGTCGCCAAAACCACCGGCCTTCGTAATCATCGGGAAGCGGCCTTTCGAGGTGCGAACCTCGACCAGCGGCACACCCGGCAGGATTTCGCGATGGACGCGCAGCGACACGGCAGGCAGGGCGTCGACAATACGTCTGGCCGTTTCGCCCCCCGTTACGACCAGGCCATCGCACGCGCCATCGGAAATGAGGTGGGTGGCCTGCTTCACCAGGTCGCGCAGTGCCGCTTCGGTCAACGCGGCCTCGAACAGGCGATCACTGCCGGTAGCCAGCACGTTGATCGGGCGGCGTTCGCGCGCCACGATCAGTTGGCGACGCGAACGCGGATTGAGGCTGCCGACAACCAGCCAGGGCGCATCGCAGGGCAAGGCCGCAGGTCGAGGAGTCGGTTCGGGCTGCGGCAGTGCACGGGCGAGCGCGCGCAGCAATCCCGTGGAACCGGCGAGCAACACGTCTCGTGAGCCGGCGAACATGCCGACCAAGGCGTCGAGATCATTCTCGACACGCGCATCCATCACGACGGCGTCGTGCTCTTCGAGCAGGGCTTTCGCTTGCGCGGCGTCGCGTGCGATGACAACCGGCAAACCCTGCGCGAGAAACAGCGCAGGCACGTTGGACTCCCGAACCGGCAAGGTCGGGTCTCTCCCGAATGCGGTTTCATGGACGGGAATGCCGTCGACAAGTACCCGGCCAGCCTCCGTCGTGCGTCCGGCCGACGGGAACGCCGGCGCGATCAGCAACTTGCAGCGGCCGGATGCGGCGCGGGCGCTCAGGCAGTCTTCGGCGACGCGCCCGCGCAACGTCGAATCGAACTGCAGCACGAGCACGTCCGCATCGCGCCAGGCACGCGCCGTATCGGCTACCGGGTCGCCGGCCGCGACGTGTTCGCGCGTATCCGTGTCGAGGCTGACGACTGCGGTCGCCCTCACCGCGCCGGCCTGTTCCGGCCGCAGCAGCGCGGCCGTATCCCAGCCTCGCTCGGCAAAACAGGCCGTGCCGTCGAGCGCGCTCGTGAAGTCGTCAGTGATGATGCGAATCCGCATGGAAATTCCGCGTTGTCTTTGGTTCTTGAATTTTGACGTTTTTCATGTATTTTTTAAGAACCAAAAAAATGGAATTTCAGGGTGTCTATGGTTCGCTCCACCGTGTCGAAACAATCCCATCCTGCCCTGGTCGACCTTGAGATCGATCGGCATGCAAGCGGCCCGGTGTTCCGCCAAATCATCAGGCAATTACGCGAGCGAATCGACAACGGGGTCCTGCCATGCGGAACCCGCCTGCCACCAACACGCGATCTGGCGCAGCAACTGGGAATCGCGCGCAATGGCGTCGTGGAGGCCTATGACGAATTGATTGCCGATGGCGTGCTGGAGGGGCGCGGCCGAAGCGGGACCTTCGTGGCCGCGAGCCGGGGCATTGCCGCGCCTCGTCGACAGACCATCGTCCGGCAATCGTCGGTTTTGGGACGGATCGATAACGAGAACGGCAAGACGGTGCCGCAACCGGCCACCGCATTCGACTGGCGACTTGGGCAGGTCAATGTGCGGGCACTGCCGCTGGAGGCATGGCGCAACGCATGCCGTGAAGCCGGGCGGCATCTTCCGCCGGCGGGATATGGCGACTCGCGCGGAGAATCGGGATTGCGCCATGCGATTGCGCACTGGCTGCACGAACATCGTTCGGTGTCGGTCGATCCCGATCAGATTGTCGTGACCCACGGAACCGGGCAGGCACTGCATCTCGTCGCGCGCACGTTCTTGCGCGATGGCGACCTGTGTGCGGTCGAAGACCCTGGATATCCGGGGGCCAACTGGGCATTCGCGCGCTCGGGCGCGACGCTGCGCCATGTGCCCGTCGACGACGAAGGCGTGTTGGTGGAACGGATCATGGAATCGCCGGGCATTCCGGCGTTGGTACACGTGACGCCGGCGCACCAATACCCGCTGGGCGGCCGTCTGTCCGGGCCACGGCGTCGTTCGCTCATCGACCTCGCTCGCATGCACGGGACCGTGATTGTCGAGAACGAGTACGACTGCGAATTCCACTACGCGGGCACGCGTTATCCGCCGTTGTTTGCGAGCGCGCCGGACAATACGTTGCTGCTAAGCACGTTTGCGAAAGCCGTCAGCCCCTCGCTGCGGCTCGGCTTTATCGCGGCGCCCAAGGCGGCGGCAACGGCGCTGGCCGCACACATCGAACGCGAACGTGTGCATGTGTCCTGGCCCGTTCAGAAAATTGTCGAGACGCTGTTGGTTTCAGGAGAACTCGACAAGCATCTGCGCAGAGTGCGACGCCACTATGGCGCGATGCGCGATCTGGTTCGTGCACGCCTGGCCGACTACGTCGGCGAAATCGACTTGAGCGGCGATGAAGGGGGCTTGCACGTTGTGGTGGCCGGTCGCGAGCGAGCATTCGATCGCGAATTGCGAAGGGCCTTGAATTCACGCGGCATCGTGTTCAACGAAGTGCGGGAGTTTGCCGGTTCGACGCTGGAAGAGTCGAATGGATTTTTGCTGGGGTATGCGCATATGGATCTGGACGATCTGTCCGTTGCGCTGGATGAATTGACCGACTGCATCGGGCGGTGTCGTTCGCGTTAGGCGAAACAGCTTGGGCGAGTGGATCATTTCTGCGGATAGCGCTGCCGACCAGCGGCAGCGGACCACAACGGGAAACGCGTTGACGTCAAACACAACAAAGCAGGAGGTGTCGAGACCGCTCATCGCTACCCCAGATCAGTGCGCCGCGCGGATTCGCCTGACGCGTTCCCGCCACTGATCATGAGTTTTCCACGCGTGGAAGCGTCGACCTTTGCAGCCTCTGGCGCAGAGGGGAAGCTCGTTTCCCACCCGCCCCCCAGAGCCTTGTAGAGGCCGACCAATGCGAGTGACACGTCGGTAATACTGGCAACCCTGGCTTGCTGCGTATCCAGCAGGTCGCGCTGGACGGTCAGCACATTGAGGAAATCTGTCGCACCCGCTAGGTACTGACTACGTGCGTTCTCAAGTGCCTCGCTGTCCTGCACCTCCGTTGCGTCAAGTTTCTCCTCCCGTGTCTGCCGTGTGTCGTAGTCGCTCATGGCGTTATCGACCTCATGCCACGCATTGAGTACCGTGCGCTGGTATTCGATCATTGCTTCACGTTGCTGTGCCTTGCGCAACTCGAGTTGGCCCTTGAGACGCCCCCCCTCGAAGATCGGTACGGTCAGCGCCGGCCCCACGCCAAACATGCGTGAACTCCACTCGTCGAGATCTCCAAAGTGCATGGCCTGAAGACTCAGATTCGCTGAAAGGGTGACCCTTGGGTAGAAGTCCCCAACAGCGACGCCGATGTCCGCAGTTGCCCCATGCAAACGTGCCTCCGCCTGGCGGATATCCGGCCGGCGCTCGGCCAGTTGCGAAGGCAATCCCACGGGCACGCGTGGCGGCACGGGGGGAACGGCGTGGACGGCATCGAGTTCGCCTTCGAGCGTTCGCGGGGGCTCGCCGAGCAGGAAACTCAGAGCGTTGACGAGATGAACCCGCTGGTTTTCAAGCACCGGCAGACGCGCTTCGATGCCGCTCACCTGAGCTGCTGCCTGCGCAGTCTCAAGGTGGGTCGCTACCCCGTCGGTAAAGCGGATCTGGGTGAGCTTCAGGCTTTGGCGTGCGATGTCGAGGTTTTGCTCAACGACAGCCTGTTGTGCCTGTACGCCCCTGAGCTGGATATAGTCGCTCGCCGTCTCGGCGATTGCAGAGAGCAGGACATCGCGCCGCAACTCCGCAGTTGCCTGTACCGACGCGTCGGCGGATTCGATCTCGCGACGCACACGCCCCCAGAGGTCCAATTCCCACGAGGCGTCGATCCCCGGCTGCCAGACGTTGTAGTCATGCTGGCCATTCAGACCTGAAATGTCGACGAGCCCGTTCTGGCTCGAGCGCGAATGCTGATACGAGGCCGTTCCCTCGAACGCGGGCATGGCGTCCGCCCCGGTCATGCGACGGGCCGCTCGTGCCTGCATCAGCCGCTGAGTGGCAACCTTGACATCGAGGTTTGCGCCTGCCACACGCTGAACGAGCGAAGAGAGTTCGGCATCCGAGAATGCGGTCCACCACTGCGCATCGACGTCGCCTGGAACAGCTCGACTGCCTACCGCTGGTGTTTCCTGTTTGGCCGCCTGCGTCCACTGTGCCGGCAATGCGGCTTCAGGTTTGTAATAGTCCGGACCGACCATGCACCCGGCTAACAGTGTCAGCAACACCGCGCCGGCTACGCGCGCAATATACGGGCTCATTTCAGAATGCCTCCCGTATTACCCTTGGCATCCGAATCGTCCGTCCGGATGGTTGCCTCGACTGACATGCCTACGCGAAGGCGTTCCAGTTCAGGCTGCCCGGGACGCAGCAGGATTTTCACCGGAATGCGCTGGACAATCTTGGTAAAGTTTCCCGTTGCGTTGTCCGGTGCGATCGGGGCAAAGGTCACCCCCGTGGCCGGTGCCAGGCTATCGACCGTTCCGTGCAACACGGCGCCAGGAAACGTATCGACGCGGACATCGGCCGGCTGGCCGCGACGCGCAGATCTCAGCTGCGTTTCCTGAAAGTTGGCTACAACATAGGCCCTCTGCAGCGGAACCACGGCAAGCAGTGGCGTGCCTGCAGTCACGTAAGCCCCGAGACGCACTGAGCGTTGGCCCACCATGCCATCAACCGGGGCGACGATATGTGTCCATGAGAGATTGAGGCGAGCCGTGTCGAGTGCCGCCGATGCCTGTTCGAGCGCCGCCTGCGCGCGATCCCTGACCGACTGCAGCACCGCGACCTGCTGCCGTGCTGCCTGGACGGCCGCCTGGCTGCGTGCAACGTCAGCCCGCGCGGTATCGATACGGGACTGTGCCTGCTGCGCGTTCTGCACGCTGCCCGCACCACGACTTGCCAGATCTGTGTAGCGACTGTAATCCGCGCGGGCGAACGTATAGCTCGCGCGGGCAGCCGCAAGCGCTGCATTCGCCTGCTCGATGACCGACTGCTGCTGCACGATACTTGCCGACGCATTGTCGATCGCGGCTTTTGCCATAGCCACGTTCGCCTGTGCAGAAGCGACTGCTGCCCGGTAATCCCTGTCGTCGATCTGCGCGAGGAGTTGCCCCTGATGGACGACCTGATTGTCCTCCACCAGCAGCCCCGTGATCTGCCCAGCCACACGCGGCGCAACGACCGTGTAGTCGACAGTCACATACGCGTCGTTGGTGGCCTCTGATGACAAAGACCGACCAAAACCGGCAATGGCAGCCGATACGGCAACCGCAATCAGGATGGCGGCAGCGACGATATGCATTTTTCGTTTTTTAATTGATTCAGACATGGCTAATAAAATCGTTCTCGGGTCGCACTACTTCGCGACAGCGCTGGGAGGATAGACACGGGGCGCGAGGAGCGGAATCAGCACGATGAGCGCAACCGCAATGAGGGCCATCAGCCGGAAGACATCCGCTGAAGCAAGAACCAGCGCCTGCTCACGTATCCGGTCGTCGAGAAGTGGCAGTAACGCCGGGTGCGGGAGTTCCGCCGCACGGATCAATCCATCGTTCGCCCCGGCCAGGACCTGCGGCCGGTTGCCAAGCTGGTCAACGAGTACGTTGGAATGGAAATGCTCGCGCATGGTGAAGAACCCTTCGGTCACGCCAGTTCCCACGACCGATGCGAGCCCCTTGATCGTGTTAAACCAGGCAGAAGCAAACGGCCCCTCGACAGGTGCGAGCCCGTTGGTCGCCAGCACGAGAATTGGAATCACCGACATCGGCTGCGCGAATATCTGGATGATCTGCAGGACGTAAAAGTTCTCGCGCGTCCAGTCCGATGTGAGATTGCTACCAATGCCGCACGTCAACGCAATGAGGCCGATCCCCGTGGCAAGAATCCAGCGGCAGTCAATCGCACGTACGTTACACAAGGCTGCGACGATGGGAAGCGCCAGCAGTTGCGGCAGCGCTACGCATAACGAAAGAGGTGCGCTTTGCAAGGGCCGATAGCCCTTCACTTCCGCAAGGTAGGCCGCGGGAATGCCCGCAATGGCGACAAAGATCAGCAGCACGCCACCAAGCGTAATAAGCGCATGGGTTAGATTCATGCGCGCCAGCAACTGGATCTTGAAGAAGGGCAACGGGTGAAACCATTCGTTCACCAGAAACAGCACGAGCAGGATCGCCGAAGCGACAAACAACAGGCAGATCAACGGTGAATCCATCCAACCCAGCCGCGTTCCCTGGCCCAGCGCCGCAATGAGCATTCCGACCGCAGGAAAGCCAAGGACCAGGCCGCGCCAATCGAACTGGCGGCATCGTTCGAGGCGCAGGGGATCCTGCGGAAGTCCCCATGCAATCATGAGTATCGACAGCAAGCCGAGAGGCGCTATTTCCCAGAACAGGAATCGCCAGCCAACGTATTCGGTCCACAATGCCGCGAGCGGTGTACCAAGATTTGGCGCGAAGGTTGCCGTGAGCGCATAGGCACCCAGCCCGTAGATCTTGATTCCCGGAGGCAGGAATCGCAGCGCAACCGTCATGAGCATCGGTGGAAGACACCCTCCGGCGAATCCCTGCAATGCGCGCAATGTGAAGAGTGCCGCCGTGGAAGGGGCAAATGGAAAAATAAGTCCCAGCACGGCAAATACAGCGACCGCACCAATCGTAAAGCGCCTGAGTGAAAATGTTGTCGCGCACCAGGGCGCGAACATCATCGCCGTCACCTGCGTGACCTGATAGAGCGTGGACAGCCATGACGCGTCGTCGTAACTGATCCCCATGGCGCCACGTACATCGGCCATCGCGATTTCGGTTACATGATCGTTCAGTTGAGCGATCACAACGGCGAGAAGCACGCCTGCCATGCCCACGAGGATTCGCGCGCCAAATGCCGCCGGCATGGCAGGACTGACGGGCACCGCCGATGCGGACGCAGTCGGCACCGGGGAAAGCACGACGCTGCTCACGTGCGCCCCCATACCTCATCCGAACACCGCATCGAGACAATGACAGCGTCAATTGAATTCGGAAAATCGTTCACCGTTTTACCTTCCACAGACAACATCGAATGTGGTCAGTCTAGATGCGGTGGGTCACTCCGAAAATTGAAATCTTTGCACTCCTGCCGTGCGTCTGACGCATCTATTTCGAAAGCACCATCGCGCCGGGATTAGCACCAGCCTCACCCGTGCAGAGTTCGCGGACGATACCTCGGAGCCATTGATGCGCGCTGTCGCTCTGGAATCGGGGATGCCACGCCTGGACAACCACCACGGTTTCGAGCGGAAGTGGCAGCTCAAAATGACGCGCCCGCACGCCCATCCGTCGTACGGCCCACGCAACGTGCTCGGGTACGGTCAAGATCAGGTCCGAACTCCCGAGCATGAAAACGCCTGAATGAAATGAGGGAGCCACCAACGACACACGGCGGGAAAGACCGAGACGCTGCAGGGCAGTATCAATCGGGCCGCTCGCACGTCCACGGCGGGAGACACTGATCTGATCGTATTTCGCGAAACGTTCGGGAGTAATTTCGTGCTCGAAGATGGGATGCTGATCGCGCGCCATCCCAACGAACTTCGTCGTGAACAGCGACTGCACATGTAAGTCCTTCCCCATCGGGCGCATAGCGCTGATATAGAGATCGACCTTGCCATCCTCCAGCACCGTATCTTCCGTTTCCCGCTCCGGTGAGAAACGTAACAGGACATGGGGCGCCTCGGCACACACCCGTTCCATCAACGCCTGCCCGAACGCGCTGATGAATACGTCGTTTGCATGCAGATTGAAATTACGTTTGAGCGAGGATAGGTCGACCTCGTGTTCGGGTTCCAGCAGGCGGCGAGCGCCCTGAACAGCTTGGCGGACCTGCTCCCGCAACGCAAGTGCGCGCGGTGTCGGCACCATCTTGCGCCCGACCTTCACAAAGATCGGGTCACCGACAGTCTCGCGAATGCGTGCCAGGGTACGACTCATCGCCGGTGCACTTAGATTCATGCGGCGAGCGGCGGACACAACGGACCCCTCCTCGAGCAACACGTCGAGCGCGAACAGGAGATTGAGGTCAGGTGATTGCATGATGGGGAAATTATAGTTGCTCAGACATGAGCCGCTATGGTCTTTGTCGTGCGTTGAACGCACTACAGAAGTGCATGGTACGGCATTTCTGGCTCCTTCATGAACGAGCACAATTTCACGAACTTCACCCCCTAAGGTGGCTTGGTGACTGCGTTTGTAGTTGTCGAAATCAGAGATGTGGACGAAAAGAGTCATGTCTCCAGCGCATTAACGACACGGTCTATTGCGAATCACGGTGGACAAATAGTCATGTGGGGCAGTGCCGCCTATCCAGACATGATCGAAAACTTTGAGCGCGCACTTATCATTCAATTTCCAAGTGCTGACGCCGCACGCCACTGGTACAAAACCGGCGATAACGCGAGCGCCGGATCGACGCAAAGAGAAAACCTCAACATCCGAGTGATGCTAATAAGTTGAATTTCGCCAACACGACGCACGGAACGACCACGTTTCAAAGGAACCTTTCTCAGTCGTCACATCTCCGCGCCCGCTAATCGTCCCCCTTAATGCTCGAACCGATAAGCTCCCGTAACCATTGATGCGACAGGTCGCGATGTGACCGTTCGTGCCACAGCATTACCATTTCGTACCCGGGAACCTCGACCGGCGGCGCGACCGATCGTAATTTGGATTCGCCATTAAGCAGGCGCGATGGGAGCATCGCAACCAAGTCCGTACGCGACAATACGTCTTGTACGAAGGTGAAATGGGGCACTGAAAGTACGACTCGCCTCTTCAGACCAAGCTGTGCCAAAGTCATATCAGTGACGCCGACAAATCCACCTCCATCCGGTGACACGATTACATGATCCAGTTTGCAAAACTGCGACACGGTAAGCTTTCGCTTGAGTCGAGGATGATCAGGCCGTCCGACCAGCACATACTTTTCCTGAAACAAGGTCTTTCGGCGTAAGCCGTCAGGCGCTTCGTCCGCCGTATGGAATGCTAGATCAACTTCACCTATTTCGCATTGTCTGGCGATGAGACGCGGTGCGATCTGCGTAACGCTAACGCGAGTATTCGGCGCATATTCACGCAGCCTTGGAAGCGTCGGTAGCAGTACCGTCGTTTCACTGTAATCCGTCGCGGCAATCTTCCAAGTTAGTGCCGCGGTGTATGGGTCAAACGGCTGTAACGGCGACATGACTTCGTTCAGGGCAGCCAAGGCCACGGAAAGCGACTCCCGCAGCGAGTCGGCCCTTGCCGTTGGTCGCATACCGCGAGGCCCGGGCAAAAGCAGAGGATCCTTGAAGACTCTTCTAAGTTTCGATAGGTGGACGCTGACAGACGGCTGCGACAGATTGAGACGCTCGGCCGCCCGACTCACGTTGTGCTCCTCAAGCAATACATTGAGCGTGCGCAGAAGGTTCAGGTCGAGACTACGCAAATTATCCATGACAATACCAGGTATCTATGAAATTCATTTCCAATATACCTGATCACCATTTACGCTGCATGCTTCACCATCAACGCGATAAACGGTGAAAGTCCTTAGGGCTGTCTGGCTTTGAGGAGAACGGTCGAAAGCCGCCTCTTCCCTTTCTTATTCAGGATCACCGCATGAGCAACGTTCTTATCGTCCACGCCCATCCAGAGGCCCAGTCGCTGACCGGCTCTTTGAAGAACCTCGCGGTCGAAACGCTGACCGCGCAGGGCCATCAGGTTCAAGTATCCGACCTCTATGCCATGCACTGGAAGGCCGTCGCCGATGCAGCCGATTTCCCGCAGCGAAAGAACGCCGATCGGCTACGCTATGCATCGGAATCAGGCAACGCCTTCGCCACGGGTACCCAACCCGCCGATATCGTGGCTGAGCAGCAGAAGCTGCTGTGGGCCGACGCGGTCATCCTCACCTTCCCGTTGTGGTGGTTCAGCGCGCCGGCAATCCTGAAGGGTTGGGTGGAGCGCGTCTATGCGCATGGCTTCGCTTACGGCGTTGGCCCGCATGGTGGTGAACGCTGGGGCGATCGGTATGGTGAAGGAACGCTAGCCGGTCGCCGGGCGATGGTTGTCGTCAGCATCGGCGGTCGCGAGCCGCACTATAGCGAGCGCGGCGTCAATGGCCGACTCGACGAGATCTTGTGGCCCATCCAGCATGGACAGCTCTTCTATCCGGGCATGGATGTTATGCCGCCCTTCCCCATCTACCAGAGCGACCGCCTGTCTGAAGAGCGCTGGGTGGAAGTCGCGGCAGCCTTCAAGGTCCGGATGGAGAATCTCTTCACCGACACGCCGATCCCGTATCGCACTCAGAATGGCGGGCACTATGACGGACAGCAGGTGCTCAAGCCCGGCCTCGGTTCCGGAGAAACGGGCCTCCGCATCCACCTGGCGCAACAGGGCGATCCTGTTGAGAATCTGGACTCGGCCGAATCACGGCCCGCGGCGCTTGCCAGCGCCTGATCAGGATTGCCAATCATGCGTGCGTTCCACTCCAACGGTCAGGTCGGCCTCGAAGCCCTCACGATGGTCGACTTGCCCGATCCGGGTATACCGGGCCCGGGAGAAATCCGGGTCCACCTGCATGCGACCTCGCTCAATTATCACGATCTGGGCGTCGTGACGGGGCGGCTTCCAGCCGCTCCGGGACGCATCCCCATGGCCGACGGAGCAGGCGTGGTCGAGGCGGTCGGGCCGGACGTAGAGGCTTTCTCGGTCGGCGACCATGTCGTGTCAACTTTCTTTCCGACGTGGCTTGATGGCGAGCCGCAAATCGCCGATTTCGCGACGACGCCGGGCGACGGTATCGACGGTTACGCACGCGAAGTGGTCGTGGCGCCAGTACACGCCTTCACACACGCACCGAAGGGTTACACCCATGCCGAAGCAGCGACGCTGACAACGGCAGGGCTAACGGCTTGGCGCGCTCTCGTCGTCGATGGTGGATTGAAGGCCGGTGCAACTGTGCTGGTGCTGGGCACGGGTGGGGTGTCGATCTTCGCGCTTCAACTCGCCAAGGCAATGGGGGCGTCGGTGATCGTGACCTCGTCATCCGACGACAAGCTGGAACGTGCCTGCGCGCTCGGCGCCGATCACACCGTCAATTATCGCGAGATCCCAGAATGGGGCAGGCATGTCCGCGATATTACCGGCGGACGCGGCGTCGACCATGTCGTTGAGGTCGGGGGACCCGGCACACTGGCCCAGTCAATCCAGGCCGGGCGGGTCGGCGGTCATCTGGCGCTGATCGGCGTTCTCACTGGACGCGGCGGCGATGTGCCCACGGGTTTGCTGATGGCGCGCCAACAGCGGCTCCAGGGCCTCGTGGTCGGTAACCGCCAGCATCAACTCGAAATGGTACGGGCGCTCGACATCGTCGGCGTCAGGCCCATCATTGATCACGCCTTCACGTTCCCCAAACTGGCCGACGCCTTCCGTCTGCAGCAAACAGCCAGCCACTTCGGCAAGATCGTCGTGGAATATTGAAAAGAACGATGGAGCGCCTCCATCAACTCCAACTCGGCGGAGCCGTCTCGTTAGGGGTTTATCCTCTCGAGACGGCGTAGTGTTTCAGGTCTTCGTGAGGAGCGGCCACCGCTCGTAGAACCGGTTTCTTTCAAATCGCTCCTGCATCCGGAGTATCGAAATGAGCGTCTATGTTGCTGTCGAGTTGGCCGTAAAGGATCCGGAGGCCCTGAAGCGCTATTCAGCAGCGGCAGGCCCCGTCGTCGAACAATTTGAAGGCGAGTTCATCGGCCGTGGCGTCTGGGAGGTACTGGCTGGAGAGCCGGCCTTCGAAAACGGTGCGATTATCAGCTTCATCAATCGCGAGACGGCGATCGCCTGGTACAACTCGGCCGAATATCAGGCGACCCGGGCAGACCGCTTGGCCGGCATGGAATGCCGTTTTCGACTGATCGGCTAGCCGACGATCCAAGCGCCCGGAGGATCTGCCTCCACGCCCGCATCGTTTGCCCCTCCCGCAGCGTTCCGACCGGAGTTTGGGCGTGTCGGAAAGGCTAAGTAGAGTACGTTCGGTTGCCGATGCAACGGCGGCCACTTCGCAACTGCGCGCCAGGCTCGACCTAATCGTGTGTGCACATCCCTGAGCCGACGTCCCTCATCCGCTGCATGGCCCGCTGCGTCTCCAGCTCGGTACGCGGCCCCAGCCATTCGGTCGCCAGTTCCGACGCCCGACGACGCATCCCTTCGGCGATGTAGTCACGGGAAATGATGAGGTCTTTGCCGGTGTTGTCCTTGCCGCGCAGGACGACGTGCGTGTGCGGGTTGTCGGTGTTCCCGTGATCGACCGCGCCCCATTCCAGCCGCGTGCCCAGGTCGGCCTTCATGCGCGCCATCAGGTGCCGCGTGTAGGTGCGCAGGTCGTCGAGCTGTTCGGCCTCCTCCGGAGAGACGATGAACCGGAACTGGTGCCGGTCGCGTTCGCCGTGCCGAAGGTCTTGATGGCGACCACCCGGCGTTTCTCGCGTTGCTTTTCGAGCGCAGGTGAGATGCCCTTGAGGACGGTTTTCCGCGCGTCCGGGAGCAGTTCGCGCGCCATCGCCAAAGAAATACCGTCAGGGCTATCGCGCCCGAGGGTCAGCGTTTCCCGGCGTCCGTTGAACCGGTAATCGTAGCGGAAGGTGACGGTACCGCTGGGTGATACCGTCACGGACATCGCATCACGCTCAGAAGCCTGATAAGTCTTGGACTTGGGCTTCAAGTTACGCAGTGCAGCGTCGGTAAGCATCGAGGTTTCCTCCGGCTTTTTGACGGCGTTACCGTCAGGGACCAGGAGACCTGTTGATGCCTGGAAAGCCGCATAAAACAAGCTTTCCCGAGAAGCCTTTTACCGTCAAAGACGGTAAAAGGCTGAATAGTGAACGGGAGGGTCTTAATTCGGCCTCGATTCTTACCGTCAGCTTTACCGTCGACCTGTTTTGCTGGCCGGCGATAGCCACCGATAGCTGCCGTGACGTATTTCTTTCAAAATCAATACGTTACGAGTGCTTTTCGATAGCTGGC
Organism: Burkholderia sp. 3C; assembly: GCF_054589155.1. Classification (NCBI taxonomy): domain Bacteria; kingdom Pseudomonadati; phylum Pseudomonadota; class Betaproteobacteria; order Burkholderiales; family Burkholderiaceae; genus Burkholderia; species Burkholderia sp. 3C. The sequence continues at coordinate 32,488 of NZ_BAAILN010000076.1, read as the reverse complement.
GACAGTTCTCGAAGGACGTGAATTCACTCCCATTCAATCGTCGCCGGCGGCTTCCCCGACACGTCATAAACAACCCGATTGATCCCCCGCACTTCATTAATAATGCGGTTCGACACCCGCCCCAGCAACGCATAAGGCAGATGCGCCCAATGCGCCGTCATGAAGTCGGTGGTCTGCACCGCACGCAGCGCCGTCACGTAATCGTACGTCCGGCCATCGCCCATCACGCCCACCGACTTCACCGGCAAAAACACCGCAAACGCCTGGCTCGTCAGGTCGTACCACGACTTGCCGACCTGCGACGCGTCGCAAATGCCGGCGGCCGCATCCTGCTCGTTGGCGATCGTCGCACGCAGTTCCTCGATGAAGATCGCGTCGGCACGGCGCAGCAGATCCGCGTAATCGCGCTTCACTTCGCCGAGAATCCGCACGCCGAGGCCCGGGCCCGGGAACGGATGGCGATAGACCATCTCCGGCGGCAGGCCGAGCGCCACGCCCAGCTCGCGCACTTCGTCCTTGAACAGGTCGCGCAGCGGCTCCAGCAGCTTCAGGCCGAGCGTTTCCGGCAGGCCGCCGACGTTGTGGTGGCTCTTGATCGTGGTGGCCTTCTTGGTCTTGGTGCCGCCCGATTCCACGACGTCCGGATAGATCGTGCCCTGCGCCAGCCACTTCGCGTTCGACAGCTTCTTCGCTTCGGCCTGGAACACCTCGACGAACTCGCGGCCGATGATCTTGCGCTTCGCTTCCGGGTCGGTCACGCCGGTCAGATGGCCGAGAAACTGCTCGGACGCATCCACATGCACGACCTTCGCGTGCAGGCGGCCCTGGAACATGTCGAGCACCATCTGCCCTTCGTTCAGGCGCAGCAGGCCGTGATCGACAAACACGCAGGTCAGCTGATCGCCGATCGCGCGATGGATCAGCGCCGCGGCCACGCTCGAATCCACGCCGCCGGACAGGCCGAGAATCACCTCCTCGTCGCCCACCTGCTCGCGGATCAGCTTCACGGCCTCTTCGATGTGATCGCGCATCACCCAATCGGGCTTCGCGCCGGCGATCTCGAGCACGAAGCGTTCGAGGATCTGGCGGCCCTTCATGGTGTGCGTGACTTCGGGATGGAACTGCACGGCGTAGTAGCCGCGCTCCTCGTCGGCCATCGCCGCGATCGGGCAGCTCGGCGTCGAGGCCATCAGCTTGAAGCCGGGCGGCAGTTCGCCGACCTTGTCGCCGTGGCTCATCCACACCTTCAGCATGCCGTGGCCTTCGCCGGTCGTGAAATCCTCGATGCCGTTCAACAGGCGCGTGTGGCCATGAGCGCGCACTTCGGCGTAGCCGAACTCGCGGTGGTCGCTCCATTCCACCTTGCCGCCAAGCTGCACGGCCATCGTCTGCATGCCGTAGCAGATGCCGAGCACCGGCACGCCGAGATCCCACACGGCCTGCGGCGCGCGCAACTGGTGATCTTCGTAGGTGCTGGCATGGCTGCCGGACAGGATCACGGCCTTCGGCGCGAACGCGCGGACGAATTCGTCGGTGACGTCGTTCGGATGGATTTCGCAGTAGACGTGCGCTTCACGCACGCGCCGCGCGATCAGTTGGGTGACTTGCGAACCGAAGTCGAGAATCAGGATTTTGTCGTGCATGGCTGCGGACGCGAAGATAAACAAACGGGTAAGAAAAGCAGCGCACGCGGCGCTGCATCTGAATCGGAAACCATCCGGGCGCGAGGCCCGGCGAACGCCACGCTCGGGTGGCGCCCGGTCAACCGTGGAACGGCGGCTTCGGCGGCTCGCTGTGGGCGGCCGGCGTATCGGTCGCTCGGCCGGTACCGCTCGGCTCGTACGGACGCGTGCCGGCGGCGGACCCGGCCGACGACGGCGCGGCATACGACGGCGCCGGTTCGGTGACCGATGCCGCCCGCGCGCCGCCAATGCCCGGCTCGACGCGCGTGGCGGCCGGCTGCGGCTGCGGCGGCACGACGACCGGCGCAGGCTGCTGCGCCGCGGCGTTGCGCGACGCCTTGGCCTCGACGGCCCGCACGCGCTCGCGCTTGCGCACCGTGGAGGCAAGCTGCACGCCACCGAGCCCGATCACGACCAACAGCGCCGCCGTGACGACCGACACGAGCTGACCGAACGCGGTCAACTCCGGCCGGTGCAGGCCGATCAGCCAGACCACCATCACCACGCCGATCAGCCAGTTCACATGGCCGACCGCACGGGCGACGCCGGACGTCAGATCGCCGTTGACCGACGCATGAAACGCCAGCCATGCCAGCCCGAGCAACGCAATGCCGAATGCCTGCCCCACCATGGCTGGATCGACCTGAACCAGTTGCAACGCGTCGTACAGCCCCTTCCAGGGCGTCAGCACGAACAGCACACCACCTGCGAGCAGCAGCAGGGCATCGATAACGAGTACGACGCGCAGCAATGGCTTCATGAGCGATCAGTCCACGTGGTAGTTGGGGGCTTCCTTGGTGATTTGCACGTCGTGAACATGCGACTCGCGCATGCCGGCAGCCGTGATCTGGACGAACTCGGCCTTCTCGTGCATTTCGGTGATGGTGCGGCAACCGCAATAACCCATGCTGGCGCGCACGCCGCCGACCAGTTGGAACAGGATCGCGTTGACCGAGCCCTTGTAGGCCACACGGCCTTCGATGCCTTCCGGCACGAGCTTGTCGATGTTCGCGGAATTGTCCTGGAAGTAGCGGTCCGCCGCGCCGTCCTTCATCGCGCCGACCGAACCCATGCCGCGATACGACTTGTACTGGCGGCCTTGATACAGGAACACGTCGCCCGGCGCTTCTTCCGTGCCGGCCAGCATGCTGCCCATCATCACCGTATTCGCGCCGGCGGCCAGCGCCTTCGACACGTCGCCCGAGAAGCGCACGCCGCCGTCGGCGATGCAGGGCACGCCGGTGCCGCGCAGCGCTTCGGACACGTTGGCGATCGCGCTGATCTGCGGCACGCCCACGCCGGCGACGATTCGCGTCGTGCAGATCGAACCAGGGCCGATACCGACCTTGACCGCATCCGCGCCGTACTCGACCAGCGCCCTGGCGGCCGCCGCGGTGGCGATGTTGCCGCCGATCACTTCGACGTGCGGGAAGTTCTGCTTGACCCAGCGCACGCGCTCGAGCACGCCCTTGCTGTGGCCGTGCGCCGTATCGACCACGATCATGTCGACGCCGGCCTGCACCAGCAGTTCGACGCGCTCCTCGTTGTCCGCGCCCACGCCCACCGCCGCGCCCACGCGCAGCTTGCCGTGTTCGTCCTTGCAGGCGTCCGGGTGTTCGGTCTGCTTGGTGATGTCCTTCACCGTCATCAGGCCGCGCAGTTCGAACGCATCGTTGACGACCAGCACGCGCTCCAGGCGGTGGCTGTGCATCAGCGCCTTCGCTTCGGCGAGCGGCGTGCCTTCCTTGACGGTGACGAGGCGCTCGCGCGTGGTCATGATCGACTTGACCGGCTCGTCGAGACGCGATTCGAAACGCAGGTCGCGGTTCGTCACGATGCCGACCAGTTGCGGGCCTTCGACCACCGGGAACCCCGAAATGCCATGCTGGCGCGACAGGTCGATCACATCGCGAACCTTCATCGTCGGCGGCACCGTGATCGGGTCACGGACCACGCCGGACTCGAAACGCTTGACCTTCGCGACTTCGCGCGCCTGCTCGGCGGGCGTGAGGTTCTTGTGGACGATACCCACGCCACCCTGCTGCGCCATCGCGATGGCGAGGCGACCTTCCGTGACCGTATCCATGGCGGCGGACACGAGCGGCATGTTCAGGGCGATGTTGCGGGTGAGCTGGGTTTTGAGGCTGGTGTCGCGCGGCAGGACATCGGAGAAAGCCGGGACGAGGAGCACGTCATCGAACGTGAGTGCTTTTTGGATAAGACGCATGGCAAATCCTATGGGCGCAAAAGCAGATTATACGCGATACCGAGCGGATTTTCACCACCCGAACAACGGCTTAGCGGCCCGCCCGGCGCGGCGTTCGGTTTGCACTTCGCGGCGGGTTCGTCCGGATTTCGCGCCCGCGCGGCCATGTTCGAATACGAAAATTCCTAGCTTCGGCGGCCTGCCGAGCCGCCCGGGCGACGCGGAAAACCCCTGCGTCGAATAAGGGCATCCGAACCGCGACGCATCCGCGCGGGCGGCCAGCCACGCCCGACAATCCGTCCCCCATGCAGGATTCGACAAGACGCCCGGCCGCGCGAACCGTTACGATGCGCTCCCTCATCGTTTCAGCCAGTGCAAGGAAAATCATCATGCAGCGCGGAGTCATGTACGGGGTGTTGGCCGGCGCCCTCTGGGGCATGGTGTTTCTGGTGCCCAGGCTGCTCGCCGACATCTCGCCGCTGGTGCTCAGTGCCGGCCGCTACACCATGTACGGGCTCGTGTCGGCCGCCGTGGCGCTGCCGATGGCGCGCTCGCTGCTCGCCCGCCTGACGCGCGAGGACCTGATCGCGCTGGTGCGGCTCGCGATCGTCGGCAATCTCGGCTATTACATGCTGCTGGCGAGCGCCGTGCACCTGATCGGCATCGCGCCCACCTCGCTGATCGTCGGCGTGCTGCCCGTCACGGTCACGTTCGCGGGGCTGCGCGACGCCGACGCCGTGCCGCTGCGCCGGCTCGCCCTGCCGCTCGCGCTGGTCGCGGCCGGCATCGTCTGCATCAACATCGACCTGTTCACGTCGAGCGCGGCCCAGGCCACCTCGACGCTCGACAAGCTGACCGGCATCGCCTGCGCCACCGGCGCGCTGGCCAGCTGGACCTGGTACGCCGTGGCCAACGCGCGCTACCTGCGCCGCCATCACCGCTTCGACGGCAACGAGTGGTCGGCGTTGTGGGGCATCGTCACGGGGCTGGTGGGGGCGTTGGCGTGGCTCGTGCTGGCCGTGTTGCCGTCGGGCGCGGTCGCGATGCCGGCCGCCGGCGGCTGGCCGATGTTCTGGCTGCTCAATCTCGCGCTGGCGATCGGCGCGTCGTGGCTCGGCAATGGTCTGTGGAATGCGGCGTCGAAACGCCTGCCGCTGACGCTGACCGGCCAGTTGATCGTGTTCGAGACCGTGTTCGCGATGCTGTACGGCTTCGTGTTCGAGGCGCGGATGCCGCGCGGGCTGGAAATCGCCGCGCTGGGGCTGTTGCTGGCCGGCGTCTACGGCGCGGTGCGCCGCCACGGCGATGCCGCGCCGCCCGCCGCCGGGCCGGGCAGCCCCGATCTCGAACAGTCGTCAGCGGAACGGCACCGCACGGCGCACTGACGCACGATGCCACCCCGAAACGCGGCCAGCCGTGGCAGCACAACCCAACGCAAGATCAGGCGGGAACCCGCCATGGAAGACCGACCGGGCAACCCCGGCCGCTGAGACTCAGCGCGAATCCTTCGGCATCCACTTGCGGCCTTCGATCGAGCCTTCGCGGCGCGTCTTGTCGACACGGCGCTGGCGCGCGGCTTTCGGATCGACGATCAGCGGCCGGTAGATTTCCACGCGGTCGCCGTCGTGCAGCGGCGCATCGAGCGGCGCGAGCTTGCCGAACACGCCGGTCTTGGCGGCATCGAGATCGATTTCGGGATGCTGCGCGACGATCCCGCTCGCCTCGATCGCATCGCGCACCGAGGCGCTGTCGGGCACCGACACGTCGATCAGCGTCTGGCAGGTCGGCAGCGCGTAACACACCTGAACGGCCAGCATGGTCAGCCCTTCCCGTACAGGTGATCGGCGCGCTTCACGAACGAATCGACAAACGTGTTGGCGATATGGCTGAACACCGGGCCGATGATCTTTTCGAGGATCACGTTGGTGAATTCGTAGTGCAGCGAGAACTCGATCTTGCAGGCATCGGCGCGCAGCGGCGTGAAGCGCCAGTAGCCCGTGAAGTTCTTGAACGGGCCGTCGGCGAATTCCATGTCGATGCGATGCGGCCGCTCCTGCGTGTTGCGGGTCGCGAAGTGCTGCCGAATTCCCTTGAAATTGATGTCGATCCGCGCCTCCATGCCGGTCTCGTCCTGGCGGCGCACTTCGACGCCGCCGCACCAGGGCAGGAAGTTCGGGTAATCGGCCACGTCGGTCACGAGGTCGAACATCTGTTCCGCCGAATGGCGGATCAATACGGTTTTGTGGACATCTGCCATAAATCTCGCGGCATCAAGAGTGGAGGCCAAGCCGGGCCAAGTGCGCCCCGCTTTGCTAAAATCGCGATTTTAAACGAGTTGGCCATTTCCTTTCATGAGCATCATAGACAACAGAAAGGCATTCTTCGACTACCACATCGAAGAGCGCTATGAAGCAGGGCTTGTGCTCGAAGGATGGGAGGTCAAGGCCTTGCGTGCCGGCCGCGGCCAGATCAAGGAAGGCTACGTGATCGTCAAGAACGACGAAATCTTCCTGATCGGCACCCATATCAGCCCGCTGCCGGAAGCGTCAACGCACATCCAGCCCGACCCGGTCCGCACGCGCAAGCTACTGCTGCATCGTGACGAGATCAAGAAACTGATCGGCAAGGTCGAGCAGCGCGGCTACACGCTGGTGCCGCTGAACTTCCACTACAAGGCCGGCCGGGTCAAATGCGAGATCGGCCTCGCCAAGGGCAAGAAGCTCCACGACAAGCGCGAAACGGAGAAGAAACGCGACTGGGAACGCGAAAAGGCGCGAATCATGCGCGATGGCGCCCGCACCTGAAAGCGGGCGGCCCGGGCGACGGCAACCGCCACCGCCCTGCCCCATCAAGACGAATGGCCCGCTTCGAGCGGGCCATTTCATTGGGGTCGCGCAACCCTCGCGCGATGGCGAACGTCGTTCAGCCCTTGGCCGCCCCGCCCGGCGCACCACGCTTGACGATCGTCAGCGCCGAAGCAATCGCCGTGCTCAGATCGGACATATCCGCCGGCACGATCAGCGTGTTGCCCTGCTTGGCCAGATTGCCGAACGCGCTCACGTACTGCTCGGCCACCTTCAGGTTCACGGCATCCATGCCGCCCTGCGACTGAATTGCCTCGGCGATCTTGCGAATGGCCGCGGCATTGGCCTCGGCCACCGCCAGGATCGCCGACGCCTCGCCCTGCGCCTGGTTGATCGCGGCCTGCCGTTCGCCTTCCGACTTCTGGATCGCCGCCTCACGCGCGCCCGAGGCCAGGTTGATCTGCTCCTGCCGGCGGCCCTCGGAGGCCGCCACCAGCGCACGCTTCTCGCGTTCGGCCGTGATCTGCGCCTGCATCGAATGCAGGATTTCCTTCGGCGGCGTCAGGTCCTTGATCTCGTAGCGCAGCACCTTGACGCCCCAGTTCGACGCGGCTTGATCGAGCGACGACACGATGCTGTGGTTGATGAAATCGCGCTCCTCGAAGGTTTTGTCGAGTTCGAGCTTGCCGATCACCGAGCGCAGCGTGGTTTGCGACAGTTGCGTGATCGCCAGCACGAAGTTGCTCGATCCGTACGACGCCTTCATCGCGTCGGTGACCTGGAAGTACAGCACGCCGTCCACCTGCAACTGCGTGTTGTCGCGCGTGATGCAGACCTGGCTCGGTACGTCGAGCGGAATTTCCTTGAGAATGTGCCGATACGCGATGCGATCGATGAACGGCAGCACGATGTTCAGCCCCGGCGACAGCGTGGCGTGATAGCGGCCGAAGCGTTCGAGCACCCAGGCGTGCTGCTGCGGCACGATCTTGACCGTCTTCGACACGATGACGAACACGATCACGAGAACCACGACCCAGAATATGAGCGCAGACATGACGGCTTACCTCCTTTGTTATATCGATTGAGCGAGGATCGGGGGCCCGGCTCTCAGGTCCGGGCCTTGGCGGCGACGATCAGGCAGTTTCCCCGTACTGCACGCACCTCGTAGAGCTGCGCATCGTCGCGCTCGCCTTCGGCGAGTTCGATGTCCCAATCGGCGCCGCGATACGGCGCGCGCGCCCGGCGATTCTGCCAGTGCGGCACCGCGATGGTGGCGCCGATGTCGAGATTCACGTCGGGATTGGCCGATGCGTCGCGCTTCTGGCGCCGCCCGATGCCGGAGCGACGCAACGCCACGAGCAACAGCACCGACACGATCGCCGCGGCGGCAACCTGCCAGTGCAGCGGGCCGCCGGCCAGATGCACGAGCCCGCCGGCGACAAAGCCGATCGCAATCATCAGCAGATAGAACGTGCCCGTCAGCAACTCCGCGACGGCCAGCACACCTACGCCGATCCACCAGAACCACTGCGCTGCCTGCATGTCGGTCTCCAAACGAAAACACCCCGGAATTACCGGGGTGTTTATAGCACAGACCTGAAGCTGTTCCGGCCCCTCGGCCGCGAACGGCAGGCGAGGCGAATCAAGGACTGCTTATTTCATCGACCTACTTCGCCGATTTCGCGAGCGCCTGCCACGTATCGATGACCGTATCCGGGTTCAGCGAGATCGACAGGATGCCCTCCTCGGTCAGCCATTGCGCGAAATCCGGGTGATCGGACGGACCCTGGCCGCAAATGCCGACGTACTTGTCGAGCTTGCGGCACGCGTCGATCGCGCGCTTGAGCATGAACTTGACGGCCGGATCGCGTTCGTCGAAATCGACGGCCAGCAGTTCCATGCCCGAATCGCGGTCGAGGCCCAGCGTGAGCTGCGTCAGGTCGTTCGAGCCGATCGAGAAGCCGTCGAAGTACTCGAGGAACTGCTCGGCCAGGATCGCGTTCGACGGCACTTCGCACATCATGATCAGGCGCAGGCCGTTTTCGCCGCGCTTGAGGCCGTACTTGGCCAGCAGGCCGACAACGCGCTCCGCCTGCTTCACGGTGCGCACGAACGGCACCATGATCTCGACGTTGGTCAGGCCCATCTCGTCACGCACGCGCTTGAGCGCGATGCACTCCATCTCGAACGCCTGCGCGAAATCCTCGGAGATGTAGCGCGATGCGCCGCGGAAACCCAGCATCGGGTTTTCCTCGTCAGGCTCGTAGCGCGAACCGCCGATCAGCTTCTTGTACTCGTTCGACTTGAAGTCCGACAGACGCACGATCACGGGCTTCGGATAGAACGCCGCGCCGATCGTGGCGATGCCTTCCATCAGCTTGTCGACGTAGAACGCACGCGGCGAAGCGTGGCCGCGCGCGACGCTCTCGACGGCCTTCTTCAGATCCGCATCGATGTTCGGATACTCGAGGATCGCCCGCGGGTGAACGCCGATGTTGTTGTTGATGATGAACTCGAGACGCGCGAGGCCGACACCGGCGTTCGGCAGTTGCGAGAAGTCGAACGCGAGTTGCGGGTTGCCGACGTTCATCATGATCTTGACCGGGATGGCCGGCAGTTCGCCGCGCTGCACTTCGGTCACTTCGGTTTCGAGCAGGCCGTCGTAGATCTTGCCTTCGTCGCCTTCCGAGCACGACACCGTGACCAGCGAGCCTTCCTTCAGCACGTCGGTGGCATCGCCGCAACCCACCACGGCCGGCACGCCGAGCTCACGCGCGATGATCGCTGCGTGGCAGGTACGGCCGCCGCGGTTCGTGACGATCGCCGCGGCGCGCTTCATCACCGGCTCCCAGTTCGGGTCGGTCATGTCGGCCACCAGCACGTCGCCCGGCTGCACGCGTTCCATTTCCGACGGATCGTTGATCACGCGCACCGGGCCCGCGCCGATCTTCTGGCCGATCGCCCGGCCGGTTGCCAGCACTTGCGACTGGCCCTTCAGCTTGAAGCGCTGCTCGGCCTTGCCGCTGGCCTGGCTCTTGACCGTTTCCGGACGCGCCTGAAGGATGAAGATCTTGCCGTCGCGGCCGTCCTTGCCCCACTCGATGTCCATCGGACGCTCGTAGTGCTTTTCGATGATGACGGCGTACTTGGCCAGCTCGATCACGTCCTGGTCGGTGATCGAGTAGCGGTTGCGCTGCTCGCCCGGCACGTCGACCGTCTTCACGCGGCCCGGCTCGCCCGGCTGCGTGAACTCCATCTTGATCAGCTTCGAGCCGATCGAGCGGCGGATGATCGGGTACTTGTCCTGCGCGAGCGTGGTCTTGAAGACGTAGAACTCGTCCGGATTCACGGCGCCCTGCACGACGGTTTCGCCCAGGCCATAGCTCGACGTGACGAACACGGCATCCTTGAAGCCCGATTCGGTGTCGATCGTGAACATCACGCCGGCCGCGCCGACGTCCGAACGGACCATGCGCTGCACGCCGGCCGACAGCGCCACTTCGGCGTGCGTGAAGCCCTTGTGGACGCGGTACGAAATCGCGCGGTCGTTGTAGAGCGACGCGAACACGTGCTTCATGCGATCGAGCACGTCTTCGACGCCGACGACGTTCAGATAGGATTCCTGCTGACCGGCGAACGAGGCGTCCGGCAGATCTTCGGCGGTGGCCGACGAACGCACGGCGAACGACAGCTCTTCGGGCGAGCTGTTGCACAGCACGACGAACTGTTCGCGGATTTCGGCCTCGAGACGCGGTTGCAGCGGTGCGTCGACGATCCACTTGCGGATTTCGGCACCCGCGACGGCGAGCGCCTTCACGTCGTCGATATCGAGCGACTCGAGGCGTTTCGCAATGCGATCGGTGAGGTCGTTGTGAGCGAGGAAGTCGCGGAACGCGAGTGCCGTCGTCGCATAGCCCGTGGGTACGCGAACACCAGCTTGCGAAAGCTGGCTGATCATTTCGCCGAGGGAGGCATTCTTGCCCCCGACGATCTCGACATCGGTCATCCGCAACTGCTCGAACGGGATTACATACGCCTGGTCCTTTGCGACGTTTGCTGCGTTAGTCATACAAGCCCCTAAGTGTGAAAAAAATTCACGATCGGGCGATTGGGCTCGGGCGCGGCCGCCTATAAGAAGCGGGAGCGCGCATCGCACGACCTGTTGGATAAGCGGTCGCCAGAACCGGCGCAGCTTGTAAAAATCCCGGCAGAAGGACGAAATAACAGACAAATCGCCCAATTTGCCGGGAACGCAAGCCAGCCTCGGTAAAAAAGTCGCGAACATGACGGCTTTTCCACAACGGCTTATCCAACAGGTTGGCCGCTATTCTACCGTGCCCGGTGCGCGATGTGACAATCGACGCTCGGCGCGAGCCTCGAAAGCCGGGCGCGCCCACCTCCCGCAAGCCCGCCGCGCATGCCCGCGAGGCTCGAACGGTGCACGCACGCCCTGCTAGAATGGCCGCTTCCGGCCCGTACGAGGCCGCCATCCCAGCACGTCAGCGCTCACGATTCATGCTTCCAACCGTTTTCATCGTCTCCGACGGCACGGGGATCACCGCCGAGACCTTCGCGCACTCGATCCTGTCCCAGTTCGACCAGAAATTCCGGCATGTGCGCGTGCCGTTCGTCGATTCGCACGACAAGGCGTATCTGACGGTGCAGAAGATCAACGACGCGGCGCAGCTCGACGGGCGCCGCCCGATCGTGTTTACCACGCTGGTGGACAGCGAATCGAACGAGATCGTCAAGCGCTCCAACGCGCTGGTGCTCGACATGTTCCAGCGCTTCGTGGAGCCGCTCGAACAGGAGTTGCAGCTCAAGTCGACCCATGCGATGGGGCGCGGCCACCAGAACGCCGACACCGAGGAATATAAAACCCGGATCGAGGCGATCAACTTCTCGCTCGCGCACGACGACGGCCAATCGGACCGCAACCTGGCGGAGGCCGACGTGATCCTGGTGGGCGTGTCGCGCAGCGGCAAGACGCCGACCAGCCTCTATCTGGCGATGCAGTACGGCGTGAAGGCAGCCAACTACCCGCTGATTCCCGAAGATTTCGAACGCGGCAAGCTGCCGGGGGAACTGGCGACGCATCGCGAGAAGCTGTTCGGGCTGTCGATCGATCCGCAACGGCTCTCGGAAATCCGCAACGAGCGGCGCCCCGGCAGCAAGTACGCGTCGCCCGAGAACTGCCGCTACGAGATCAACGAGGCCGAGGCGATGATGCGGCGCGAGGGGATCAGTTGGTTGTCGTCGACGCACAAGTCGATCGAGGAAATCGCCACGACGATCCTCCAGGAAATCAAGCTCGACCACCTGTCGTACTGAGCGGGCCGAGGCGGGCCGATTGCCGCGCCCGCGGCGCATGAAAAAAGCGGCGGCCCACCGAAGTGACCCGCCGCTTCCATCCCGCATGCGTTGCGTTGCCGCCGGTTCAGCGCTTGCGCTGTTGCCGGCACTGCTCGAACAGGCAGACGGCCGCCGCTGCCGCCACGTTGAGCGATTCCATGCCACCGGGCTGCGGAATCGTCACGCGCAAGCCGGCGGCCTCGCGCCAGGCGGCCGACACGCCCGCCCCTTCATTGCCAAACACCCACGCCACCGGGCCGCTCAGGTCGCAGTCGTCGATCGCCTGCGCGCCATGCGAATCGGTCAAAGCGACCGGCACACCCAGACGCGGAATCAGCGCATCGGCGTCCACGTCCTCATGAATCTGCAACAGGAAATGCGCGCCCATGCCCGAGCGCAGCACCTTCGACGACCACGCATAGGCCGTGCCGCGCACGCAGAACACCTGGCCGATGCCCGCTGCGGCGGCGCTGCGCAGGATCGAACCAACGTTGCCGGCATCCTGCACGCCGTCGAGCACGACGGCCGTTTGCGTCACGCGTTCCGGCAGTTCGGCGGCGGGCCGTTCAACCAGCAGCAGCATGCCGACGCCGTTGACGACGCTCGACAACTGGCCGAACAGCGCATCGGGCAAGGACACCACGCGCTGCGGTTCGACGCGCGAGACGATCGCATGCGTTTCGTCGTGCGCGAGCGCGCCGTCGGTCACGACGCAGAGTTCGGGCTGACCGCATGCGTCGAGATAGGCCGACGCGAGGTGGAGCCCTTCGAGCAGCGCTTGCGCGCCGCGGCGTTGCTGCTGCGTCGAGCCCGCCAGCGCCTTCAGGCGCTTGTACAGCGGGTTGTCGCGCGAGGTAATCAGTTTCATCGGACGATATCGAGCGCCGCGCGCACCGGCGCGAACGAGCGTCGATGGTGCTCGCACGGCCCGTGCTCGCGCAGCGCGGAGAGGTGTTTCGGCGTGCCGTAGCCGGAATGGACGTCGAAACCGTAGAGCGGGAAGCTCGCGTGCAGATCGACGAGCAGGCGGTCGCGCGTGACCTTCGCGATGATCGAGGCGGCCGAGATGCTCGGCACCAGCGCGTCGCCGCCGATGATCGCTTCGCTGCGGATGGTCAGCGGCGGGCAGCGGTTGCCGTCGATCTTCGCGAGCGTCGGCACCACCGACAGCCCTTCGACGGCACGCCGCATCGCCAGCATCGTGGCATGCAGGATATTGATCGTATCGATTTCCTCGACGCTGGCCGACGCCACGCACCAGGCAAGCGAGCGGGCAACGATCTCGGCGTAGAGCGCCTCGCGCTTCTTCGCGCTGAGCGCCTTCGAGTCGTCGAGGCCGACGATCGGCCGCGCGGGATCGAGGATCACGGCCGCCGCAACCACCGGGCCGGCCAGCGGGCCGCGTCCGGCTTCGTCCACGCCGCAGACGATCTCGCCCGGCGCGTCGAACGCGAACCCGGGCTGCTCGGCCACGACGA
>NZ_BAAILN010000076.1:3401-18851 GCF_054589155.1 Burkholderia sp. 3C | reverse complement strand
GTTCGCCACCACCCGCTCGACCGCCTCGGCCGCGCGCGCGGCCGTGTTCTGGCGCAGCGACAGGTGCATTTCGGTGAAGACCTCGTGGAGCGTGCGGCGGTTGGCGTCGTCGCGCAACTGCGTGAGCGTCGCGTCGGCCAGCGCCTCGGGCGTCGCGAAGTGCTGAAGCAGTTCGGGCACCACGAAACGGCCGGCCAGGATGTTCGGCAGCCCGACGTACGGCAGATAGCCCTGCCGGCGCATCACCTGCCCCGTCAGCCAGGGCACCTTGTACGAGATCACCATCGGCTTCTTGAGCAGCGCCGCTTCGAGCGTCACCGTGCCGCTCTTGACGAGGATCGCATCGGCCGCCGTCATGGCGACCTGCGAGCGGCCGTCGGTCAGCGTCAGCGGCAGTTGCGGATGCGCATCGACGAGCGGCTGCAGCAGGCTGCGCAACTGCGGCGTGGCCGCCGGCATCACGAAACGCACGCCCGGCTCGCGCTGGTGCATCAGCGCCATGGCCGCGAAGAACGTCGGCCCGATCAAGCCGATTTCGGAGCGCCGGCTGCCCGGCAACACCGCGATCACGGGGCCGCTTTCGGGCAGCCCGAGGGCGATCCGCGCGCCGCGCGTGTCGGGTTCGAGCGGGATGTCGTCGGCCAGCGGATGGCCCACGTAGGTCGAGGCCACGCCGGCCTTCTCGAGCAGCGCCGTTTCGAACGGAAACAGACACAGCATGTGATCGACCGACTTGACGATCTTCTTGATCCGCCCGCCGCGCCAGGCCCAGATCGACGGGCACACGAAGTGGACGGTCGGAATGCCGGCGTCGCGCAGCGATTGCTCGACGCCGAAATTGAAGTCCGGCGCATCGATGCCGACGAACACGTCGGGCGGCTCGGCCAGCAACTGGCGCTTGAGCTCGGTGCGAATGCGCAGGATGCCGGGGATTTCCTTGAGCGCCTCGACATAGCCGCGCACCGTCAGGCGATCCATCGGCCAGTGCGAATCGAAGCCGGCCGTCATCATGCGCGGCCCGCCGATGCCGTAGTAGTGCGCGGAACCGGGCAGGCGCGCGTGCAGCCCGCCCAGCAGCGACGCGCCGAGCAGGTCGCCCGACGGCTCGCCCGCGACGAGCGCGAGACGCAGCGGAGTCGAAGTGAGCGCCATCGTCAGCGGATGATGCCGCGTTGCGAGGCGTCGATGAAGTCGACGAAGGCCGTCAGCGCTTCCACGCCCTCGCCGCCCGCGGCCACCAGCTCGCGCAGTTCGGCCTTGGCCTCGTCGAGCGTCTTGCCGCTCTTGTAGACGACCCGGTACGCGCTGCGCAGCGTGCTGATCGACTCGGCCGAGAAGCCGCGGCGGCGCAGCCCCTCGACGTTGATGCCGTGCGGCACGGCCTTGTTGCCGGCCGAGATCACGAACGGCGGCACGTCCTGAACCAGCGCCGATGCGCCGCCCAGCATCGAATGCGCGCCGATCCGCACGAACTGGTGCACGCCGGACATGCCGCCGACGATCGCCCAGTCTCCCACCTCGACGTGCCCCGCCATCTGTGCGTTGCTCGACATGATCACGTGGTTGCCGACCCGGCAATCATGGCCGATGTGCACGTAGGCCATGATCCAGTTGTCGTCGCCGAGCGTGGTCACGCCGGTGTCCTGCACGGTGCCGGTGTGGATCGTCGTGAATTCGCGGATGGTGTTGCGATCGCCGATCACGAGCCGGGTGGGCTCGTCCTTGTACTTCATGTCCTGCGGACGCCCGCCGATCGACGCGTAATGGCCGATGCGGTTGTCTTCGCCGATCGTGGTGTGCCCTTCGATCACGCTGTGCGAGCCGATCGTGGTGCGCGCGCCGATCGTCACGTTCGCGCCGATGATCGCGTACGGGCCGATCTCGACCGTGGCGTCGATCTGCGCGCCCGGTTCGATGATGGCCGTGGGATGAATCCTGCTCATGCGCGGTTGCCTCTCTTAGTCAGTCGTGCCTCGGTTGCGCCGCGCGTCGCTCAGGGCGCCGCGTCGGCCGGCTTCACCGTGCACATCAGTTCGGCTTCCGCCGCCACCTTGCCATCGACTTCCGCCGTGGCCGAGAACTTCCAGATGCCGCGAATATAGCGCTGGAACTTGACGTTCAGGATCAGCTGATCGCCCGGCTCCACCACGCGCTTGAAGCGCGCGCCGTCGATGCCGACGAAGTAGTACAGCGAATTGCTCGGATCGACCGTGGACGATTCCTCGCTGAACGTGAGCAGCGCGGCGGCCTGCGCCAGCGCCTCGATGATCAGCACGCCCGGCATCACCGGACGCTGCGGAAAGTGGCCCTGGAAGAACGGCTCGTTGATCGTGACGTTCTTCAGGGCTTTGATGCTTTCGTGCGGGGTGAGTTCGAGCACGCGGTCGACGAGCAGAATCGGATAACGATGCGGCAGCAGCGTGAGAATCTTGTGGATGTCGAAATTGATTTGTTCGATGCTCATGATGGTTCGTCTCACGCAATCACTGCGCGGTGATGATGCAAATGCCGAGGACCGCCCGAAGCGCGGAGCGGCCCTGTTTGATCGCGGTGGCGGCCGATCCCGGCCGAGCACCGCGCCCTGTTTCGACGTTCAGTCCTGCGCGGGTCCGTCGTTCCGCGCGGCAAGCGCGGTTTCGAGCGAGCGGATGCGGTCGCGCAGTTTGTCGAGATTGCGCACGAGCGCCGCGCTCCGGTTCCATTCGCCGTTGTCGACGGCCGGGAACGCGCTCGTGTAGATGCCTGCCTTCGGCAGGGATTTCGATACGCCCGATTGCGCCGTGACGATCACGTAATCGCCGAGCGTGACGTGGCCGGCGATGCCGACCGCGCCGCCGATCATGCAATGGCGGCCGATATGGGTGCTGCCCGCGATGCCGGCACAGCCGGCGATCACGGTATAGGCGCCAATGCGGCAGTTGTGCGCGATCTGCACGAGGTTGTCGATCTTGACGCATTCCTCGATGACCGTGTCGGCCATCGCGCCGCGGTCGATCACGGTGTTCGCGCCGATCTCGACGTCCGGGCCGATCTTCACGCCGCCGACCTGCGGGATCTTCACCCAGGTACCGGTGCGCTCTGCGCCATCGCCCACGAAATCGGGCGCGAAGCCGAACCCGTCGGAACCGATCACGGCGCCCGAATGGATGATCGCACGCACGCCGATGTCGCAGCCGTGATAGATCGCCACGTTCGGATACAGATGCGAGCCTTCTCCGATCTTGGTGCCGGCACCGACGAACACATTGGCGTCGAGCCGCACGTGCTCGCCGATCACCGCGCCCGCCTCGACCGTCACGTTCGGGCCGATCACGGCGCTCGCCGCCACCTGCGCGGCGGCATCGACGTTCGCGCTCGGATGCACGCCCGACGCACGCTTCGGCGCGGCCAGATCGATGAACATCTGCGCGACGCGCGCGAAATAGGCGTAGGGGTTCGGGGTGACGATGAAGTTGCGGCCTTCCGCGGCCGCGCCGAGCTTCTCGAGATCCTGCGGCTTGATCAGCACCGCGCCGGCGCGGGTGGTCTCGACCTGCGACAGATATTTCGGATTGGCGAGGAACGCGAGCTGGTTCGGGCCGGCCTGATCGAGCGGCGCCAAGCCGGCGACCTGGCAGTGCGAATCGCCGGCGATGTCCCCGCCGAAACGTTGGGCGAGTGCCTCAAGCGTCAATGCCATGCGTACTCCGTCCTGGTCAGTTCAACGAACCGGAAGGCGACGCGAGCGCCTTCAGCACCTTGTCGGTGATATCGATGCGCGGGCTGACGTAGACAGCCTCCTGCACGATCAGATCGTAGTTCTGCTGTTCGGCGATCTGCTTGATCACCTTGTTCGCCTTCTCCAGCACG
The DNA here is from genome assembly GCF_054589155.1 of Burkholderia sp. 3C. Classification (NCBI taxonomy): domain Bacteria; kingdom Pseudomonadati; phylum Pseudomonadota; class Betaproteobacteria; order Burkholderiales; family Burkholderiaceae; genus Burkholderia; species Burkholderia sp. 3C. The sequence goes on along the minus strand of NZ_BAAILN010000076.1, from coordinate 15,002 downwards.
GCCGCGAGCTCCTCGTTGCGACGCTGGTTCAGGTCTTCGCGAAACTCGCGCTGCTTGCGCTGGAAATCGGTGTCGAGCTGGGCCAGATCGCGCTGCTTCTGTGCGCGATCGGCGGCCGACAGCGATTGCCCGTTCTTGTCGAGAGAATCCGACAGCGTCTTGAGGCGCGCGGCCATGTCCTGCAGGTCCTTGTCGCGCTTCGCGAACTCGGCTTCGAGCTTGGTCTGCGCGGCCTTGGCCGGCGCCGACTCGCGGAGGATCCGGTCGGAATTGACCGCCGCGATCCGAGCGACGTCCTGCGCCTGCGCGGCCGTCGCGCCGAGCGCAGCAGCGAGCGCCAACGCGCACATCACTCGTTTCGAAAACTTACCGGTTAGCAAAATTACCCTCTCGATGCGTTTGATGTTGCGGTTCCGATCAGAATGCCGTACCGATCTGGAACTGGAATTTCTGGTACTGGTCGCCTTCGTGCTTCTGCAGCGGGAAGCCGAGGCTCAGCTTGAGCGGGCCGATCGGCGAGATCCACGCGAGACCCACGCCATAGCCGTAACGCAGGCCGTTCGCGCCCGTGCTGGTACCGCCAGGTGCATTGCCCCAGACGTTACCGCCGTCGAAGAACGTGAACACGCGCAGCGTGCGGTCGTAACCGGTGCCCGGCAGCGGGAACGTCAGCTCGATGTTGCCGACGAGCATCTTCGAACCGCCGATCGGGTCGTTGGTCTTGGTGTCGCGCGGGCCCAGCGAGCTCGGCTCGTAGCCACGCACCGAACCGATACCGCCCGCGTAGTAGTTCTTGAAGATCGGGTACGCGTTGCCGATGCCGTTACCGTAGCCGCCCTGGAAGTTCAGGCCCAGGATGAAGCCGCGCGAGAACGAATAGTAGTACTGGGCCTGGATGTCGGCCTTGTAGTACTGGATCTTGTCGATCGGCGCGCCGTACTCGATATTGGCCTGCGTGAAGTAACCGCGGCTCGGGATCAGCGCGCTGTCACGCGCGTCACGCGACCAGCCCACCGTCAGCGGCACCGAGTTCGACACGCGGCCGAACTGCTGCACGTAATCCTGGTAGCTCTGCGGCGTATCTGCATCGACGTCCAGGCGGTTCTGCTCGAAGCCCACGCCGAAGAACACGGTATCGACTTCCGAGAACGGGATGCCGAACTTCATGTCGCCACCGGCCGTGATGATCCGGAAGCTCGAATTGGTCGAGTAGTACAGCGGCTGGTACGTGCGATAGAACACATCGGTGATGCGCTTGATGCCGTCCACCGTGAAGTACGGATCGACCTGGGTCACCGTCAGCGTGCGGTAGCTGCGCGCCGTGTTGACGTTGACCGACAGGCTGGTGCCCGAACCGAACACGTTGTCCTGCGAGATACCGGCCGACAGCACGACCTTGTCGGTCGACGAGAAGCCGGCGCCCAGCGTGATCGCGCCGGTGGGCTTTTCGGTCACCTTGACGTTGACGTCGACCTGGTCGGTCGTGCCGTCCACCGGCACGGTCGAGACATCGACGTCGGTGAAGTAGCCGAGGCGGTTCACGCGATCCTTCGACAGCGCGAGGCGGCTCGAATCGAACCACGAGCTTTCGAGCTGGCGCATTTCGCGGCGCACGACTTCGTCGCGCGTGCGCGAGTTGCCGACCACGTTGATGCGGCGCACATACACGCGGCGGCTCGGATCGACCACCAGCGTCAGGCCGACCTTGTGCGTGGCCTGATCGATGGCGGGCTGGGCGTTGACGGTTGCGAATGCGTAACCGTATTCACCGAGCTTGTCGACGATCGCCTTGGTGGTGGCCTGCAGCTTTTCGGCCGAGAAGCGCTCGCCGGCCTTGATCTTGACCAGCTTCTGCAGCTCCGCCTGACGGTCGAGCAGGTTGCCCGACAGTTGCACGCTCGAGATCGTGTACGGCTCGCCCTCGTGCAGCGTCAGCGTCAGGTACATGTCCTTCTTGTCCGGCGAGATGGACACCTGCGTCGACTCGATGTTGAACTCGAGATAACCGCGATTCAGGTAGTAGGAGCGGACGTTCTCGAGGTCGCCCGTGAGCTTTTCCTTCGAGTAGAGGTCGTTCTTCGTGTACCAGGAGAACCAGTTCGGCGTCGACAGCTGCATTTCATTGCGCAGCGTGCTCGTGCTGAAGGTTTTGTTGCCGATGAAGTTGATCTGGCGGATCTTGGCGCTCGGGCCTTCGGCCACCGAGAACAGGATCGAGACGCGGTTCGCGTCGACCGGCGTGATCGTGGTGGTGACTTCGGCGGCGTAGTAGCCGCGCGTCAGGTACTGGCGCTTCAGTTCCTGTTCGGCCTTGTCCACCAGCGACTTGTCGTAGTAGCGGCCTTGCGACAGCCCGACCGCGCGCAGCGCCTTGGTCAGGTTGTCCTTGTCGAATTCCTTGATGCCGGTGAAGTCGATCGCCGAAATCGCCGGGCGCTCCTGCACCTGCACGATCACGACGCTGCCTTGCGTCGCGATCTTCACGTCATTGAAGAAGCCCGTGGCATACAGCGCGCGGATTGCTTCGGATGCCTTGTCGTCCGTGAACGTATCGCCCTGTTTGATCGGCAGGTAGGCGAACACCGAACCGGCTTCGACACGCTGCAAGCCCTCGATCTTGATATCCTGCACGACGAACGGCGATGTCGCGTGGGCTGCGAGTCCGTGCACGGCGAGTGCCGCGGCGGCTACAGTCTTGGGTACGAAGCGATGAGGTTTGAACAACGTGCATCCCCAGTATTTAAGCTTGCATCAGATCAGGCGACGGCCCTCGCAGCCCTCGCCCGACGCTTCATGAATGGATTAAACGAGACAGATCGTTGAAGAGCGCAATCGCCGACAGTGCGACGATGCAGATCAACCCCGCTCTTTGCAGAATCAGTTGCCAGCGTTCCGAAACGGCCTTCCCGGTCGCGGCTTCAACCAGATAATATAACAGATGCCCCCCGTCCAAAACCGGAATCGGCAGCAAGTTCAGCACGCCGAGGCTGATGCTGACCAGCGCCAGAAACGACAGGAAGGCCGATAAACCGAGCCGCGCGCTCTTGCCCGCATAGTCGGCGATCGTCACCGGGCCGGACAGATTCTTCAGCGAAGCCTCGCCCGTCAGCATTCGCCCGAACATCTTCAGCGAATACACCGAAATACCCCAGGTGCGGCGCACGCCCAGGTTGACGCTTTCGAGCACGCCGTAGCGCACGTCCACGGACGGCGCATGCAGTGCCAGCGCCGCGCCGATCCGGCCGACCTGCGCGCCGTTCGCGCCCGGCGTGGCATCGCGCTCGGCGTGCGGCACGATGGTCAGCGTGCGCTCGGCGTCACCGCGCGCGATCTGCAGCGCAAGCGGACGGCCCGCGTGCGACTTGATCGCATCGATGAAACGCGCCGCACCCGACACCGGCTTGCCGTCCAGCGCCACCAGCTTGTCGCCGGGCTGCAGGCCGGCCTGCTCCGAGGCGCTGCCCGGCGTGACCGCCGAAATCGACAGCGAGCCGCCGCCCGGTTCGAAACCGAGGTGCGACAAATAATCATCGTCGGCCGTATTCGGATCGACACCGCTCAGGTCCACGCGAAAATCGTAGATCGCGCCACTGCCCGAACGGGCGCCGAGGATCACGTTGCGATGATCGATCGTCGCCCCGAGCAGCTTCCAGCGCAGATCCGACCACGACCGCACCGGCTCGCTCGCGCCGCCGTGCGCATCGCGAATCGACACGATGGTTTCGCCGCCGTCGAAGCCGGCCCGCGCGGCCACCGTGTCGGCGGCCGGCGCCGCCACGATCGCCGCCGGCTCGGTCACGCCCGTCGCGAACACCGACGAAAACAGCACGATCGCGAGCAGGAAATTGGCGAGCGGGCCAGCCGCGACGATCGCGATCCGCTTCCAGACCGACTGACGATTGAACGCCTGCGGCAAATCGGCCGCGGCGATGCCGTCCGGGCCGGGATCGCGCTCGTCGAGCATCTTCACGTAGCCGCCGAGCGGCAGCGCCGAGAGTGTCCATTCGGTGCCGGTGCGGCGGCTCGTATGCCGCAGCAACACCGTGCCGAAGCCGATCGAGAAGCGCAGCACCTTCACGCCGCACAGCCGCGCGACGCTGTAATGCCCGTATTCGTGAACGACGACCAGCACACCGATCGCCACTGCAAACGCCACCAGCTCGATCAGCACATTCATGCGCCCCTCTCGGTCAGGCTGCGCGCTCCGCGCGCGGGACAGGCAGATTCGCGATCACGGCGTCGGCCGCACGGCGCGCTTCGGCATCGGCCGCCAGCACGTCGTCGAGGCCGTCGGGTTCGCGATTCGCCAGACGGTCGAGCACCGCATCCACCGTATGCGCGATGTCCATGAAGCCGATGCGGCGTGCCAGGAACGCCTCGACGGCAATTTCGTTGGCCGCGTTCAGCATCGCACTGGCCACGCCGCCCGCGTCGAGCGACTGGATCGCCAGCGCAAGGCACGGGAAGCGCGCGAAATCGGGTTTTTCGAAATTCAGCGTGGCGATCTGCGCGAGATCGAGCTGGGCGACGCCGGCATCGACGCGATCGGGGAACGCCAGCGCATGCGCGATCGGCGTGCGCATGTCGGGGTTGCCGAGCTGCGCGAGCACCGAGCCGTCCTTGTACGACACCAGCGAGTGGATCACGCTCTGCGGATGGATCAGCACGTCGATCCGCTCGCTCGGCAAGCCGAAGATCCAGTGCGCCTCGATCACTTCGAGGCCCTTGTTCATCATCGTGGCCGAATCGACCGAAATCTTGCGACCCATCGACCAGTTCGGGTGCTTGCAGGCCTCGTCCGGCGTCACGTCGACCAGCGTGGCCGGCTCGCGCGTGCGGAACGGGCCGCCCGAGGCGGTCACGATGATCTTGGCGATACCGCCATGCTCGGCGATGTCGCGCGGCATGCACTGGAAGATCGCATTGTGCTCGCTGTCGACCGGCAGCAGGATCGCGCCATGGTCGCGCACGGCGTCCATGAAGATCGAACCCGACATCACCAGCGATTCCTTGTTCGCGAGCAGGATACGCTTGCCGGCGCGCGCCGCGGCCAGGCTCGACGGCAGGCCGGCCGCGCCGACGATGGCGGCCACCACGGTGTCGCACGCGTCCGACTGCGCCACCGCGACCAGCGCTTGCGGGCCGTACGTGACTTCGGTGCGGCTACCGGCCGCGCGCAGCTTCGCTTCGACCTGAGCGGCCAGTTCGGCGCTGCCGACCACGGCCACCTCGGGCGCGAACTTCAGGCACTGCTCGACGAGCTTGTCGCCGTTGCGGTGCGCGCTCAACGCGTAGACCGAGAAGCGATCGGGGTGGCGCGCGACGACGTCGAGCGTGCTCTCGCCGATCGAGCCAGTCGAACCGAGGATAGTCAGGCGTTTTTGCATGATGACGAAGATCTAGTGTTTTTAAGCGGTCTGGCCGAGCAGCAGCACCGCCAGCGGCAGCACCGGCAGCAGCGCGTCGACCCGGTCGAGCACGCCGCCATGGCCCGGCAGCAGCCCGCTCGAATCCTTGACGCCGGCCTGACGCTTGAGCAGCGATTCGAACAGGTCGCCGATCACGCTGTACACGACCAGCAAGGTCAGTGCAGCGAAGGCGCCCGGTGCGCCGAAGCGCTGCGCAAGCGATGAAAACAGGGTCGGTTCGAAGGCGTGCAGGCCGATCGCGAGGCCCGCGACGATCATCACCGCCAGCCAGCCGCCCGCCGCCCCTTCCCAGGTCTTGCCGGGGCTGATCGACACAGCCAGCTTGTGCTTGCCGAACGCTTTGCCCGCGAAGTATGCGCCTATATCGGCGAGCCACACGACAAGCAGCATCGACAGCACGAACGGGATGCCGGCCGCGCGCGCGGCGACCACGGCGTGCCAGCAGGCGGCGAACACCACGAGGCCGGCCACCAGCAGGAACGGGCGCCAGGCCCGCTCGGCCAGCACCGGCTTGCGCCAGAGCGCGAACGGCCCGGCCAGCAGCCAGAACACCGCCGCCGCTTCGATCAGGGGGCGCGACGGCCCGAAGCCGGCATCCACGCCGCCGCCAAGCTGCATGCTGGCGCCGAGCGCCACGGCCGCGACGATCGCATAGACCACCGAACCGGCAGCACCCAACTTGAGCAGGCGCGCCCATTCCCAGGCAGCGAACACGAGCACCAGCGCGATCAGCGCGCCAAATGCCGCAAGCGGCGCGAACAGCGTCACCGGCAGCAGAATGGCCAGCAACACGACCGCCGTGACAACACGGGTCTTCAGCATGAAAGGGAGTCGACGTCCTGAGACTGGGGTTCGAGCTGGGCGCTGGTTCGGCCGAACCGGCGCTCGCGATCGGTATAGGACGCAAGCGCATCGGCCAGCGCATTGGCGTCGAAATCGGGCCAGAACTTGCCCGTGAAGTAGAACTCGGTATAGGCGAGTTGCCAGAGCAGGAAATTGCTCACGCGCTGTTCGCCGCCGGTACGGATGAACAGGTCGGGCTCCGGCGCATAGGCCATCGCCAGATGCTCGGCGAATGCCGTTTCGGTCACCTCGACCTCGCGGCCCTCGCTGACGGCCTGCGCGATCAGCTTCCTGGTGGCCTGCAGGATGTCCCAGCGGCCGCCGTAGTTCGCGGCGATGGTCAGCGTCAGGCGCGTGTTGCGCGCGGTTTTGGTTTCCGCGCGGCGGATCAGCTCGCGGATGCGCGGCTCGAAACGGTCGAGATCGCCGACCACGCGCAGGCGGATGCCGTTCGCGTGCAGCTTGCCGACCTCGCGCTCGAGCGCGGTAATGAACAGCCGCATCAGGAACGACACTTCGTCGTTCGGCCGCCGCCAGTTCTCTGAACTGAAGGCGAACAGCGTCAGATATTCGACGCCGGCGCGCGCGCACCCTTCCACGACCGACCGGACTGCGTCGACGCCGCGCGTATGTCCCGCCACGCGCGGCAGGCGACGCTCGGTCGCCCAACGGCCGTTGCCGTCCATGATGATCGCGATGTGACGCGGCACGATGGCCACGTCGGGTACGCGAACGGTAGAGCTGGTATAAGTCATGGCCGCAGAGACAGTAACCGAGGGAAAAAGTGCAACGCGCGCGTTGCGCGTCAGACCGTCATGATCTCGGCTTCTTTCGACACCACGAGCTTGTCGATTTCGGCGACGTGCTTGTCCGTCAGCTTCTGGACTTCGTCGCTGGCGCGGCGCTCGTCGTCTTCCGAGATTTCCTTGTCCTTGACGAGCTTCTTCAGTTGCTCGTTGGCATCGCGGCGCAGGTTGCGCACGGCGACCTTGGCCGTCTCGCCTTCGCTCTTGACGACCTTGGCCAGCTCGCGGCGGCGCTCTTCCGTCAGCGCCGGCATCGGCACGCGAATGCTGTCGCCCGAGGTAGCCGGGTTCAGGCCCAGATCCGATTCGCGGATCGCCTTTTCGACCTTGGCCACCATCGGCTTTTCCCACGGCTGCACACCGATCGTGCGGGCGTCGACGAGCGTCAGGTTGGCCACCTGCGAGATCGGCACCATCGAGCCGTAGTAATCGACCTGAACGTGATCGAGCATGCCCGTGTGCGCACGGCCCGTACGGATCTTCGCCAGATCGTTCTTGAACGCATCGATCGAGCGCTGCATCTTCTGCTCGACGCCCTTCTTCACATCAGCGACACTCATTTCAACCTCCGAAACCTTCGAACCTTCAAAACGGCACAGGCCGGCATATCGCCAGCGGCGTCATGCCCGGCCTGTGTCGGCGTGATTTTATACGTGGACGAGCGTACCTTCGTCCTCGCCCTGCACGATACGCTTGAGCGCACCGGGCTTGTTGATCGAAAACACGCGAATCGGCAGCTTCTGGTCGCGGCACAGCGCAAAGGCGGTGGCGTCCATGACCTGCAGATTGCGGCCGATCGCTTCGTCGAAGCTGATCGTCGTGTAACGCGTGGCGGACGGATCCTTCTTGGGATCGGCCGTATACACGCCGTCGACCTTGGTGGCCTTCAGCACCACTTCCGCGCCCACTTCCGAGCCGCGCAGCGCGGCGGCCGTGTCGGTCGTGAAGAACGGGTTGCCGGTGCCGGCCGCGAAGATCACCACCCGGCCTTCCTCGAGCTGGCGGATCGCGCGGGGCCGGATGTACGGCTCGACGACCTGATCCATGCGCAGCGCCGATTGCACGCGCGCCTCGATGCCGGCGTGGCGCATGGCATCCTGCAGCGCCAGCGCGTTCATCATCGTCGCGAGCATCCCCATGTAGTCGGCGGTCGCGCGGTCCATGCCGGCCGCGCCGCCTGCCACGCCACGGAAAATGTTGCCGCCGCCGATCACCACGGCCATCTGCGTGCCGAGACGCACCACCTCGGCGATGTCCGCCACCATCCGCTCGATCGTCGCACGGTTGATGCCGAAGGCATCATCGCCCATCAGCGCTTCACCGGAAAGTTTGAGGAGGACGCGTTTATAGGCATTGGGCATAGGGGCTTCCAGGCGACGAGAGGATGACAAGCACGAACTGTAGGGGCGAAATACTGATTCGGGCAAGCGCTGCCAAATTGTGTACCGGAACCCAGGCACACTCCGGGCGCTACCGAACCGCGGCGGGGCGAGCGCCCGCCGCGGGTACGACATGACTGCGTGAGGCTTACTGCTGCTTGGCTGCCGCGACTTGCGCCGCCACTTCGGCGGCGAAATCGTCCTGGCGCTTTTCGATGCCTTCGCCGACCACGAACAGCGAGAACTGTTGCACCGCAGCATTGGCGGCCTTCAGCATCTGTTCGATCGTCTGCTTGTCGTTCTTCACGAACGGCTGGTTCAGCAGCGAGACTTCCTTCAGGAACTTCTGGACGCTGCCGTCGACCATCTTGGCGACGATTTCAGCCGGCTTGCCCGATTCGGCAGCCTTCTGCTCGGCAACGCGGCGTTCCTTTTCGATCAGCTCGGCCGGAACCTGTTCCGACGACAGCGAGACCGGCTTCATGGCCGCGACGTGCATCGCGACGTCCTTGCCGACCTGCTCGTCCGCACCCGTGTACTCGACGATCACGCCGATGCGTGCGCCGTGCAGGTACGTGGCGATCTGGTTGGCGGTTTCGAGGCGCACGAAGCGGCGGATCGAGATGTTTTCACCGATCTTGCCGACCAGTGCCAGACGCACTTCGTCGACCGTCTTGCCGTCGAGCGGCAGGGCCGCCAGGGCAGCGACGTCGGCCGGGTTCTGCGTGGCGACCAGTTCGGCCACCGTCTTGGCGAAGGCCAGGAAATCGTCGTTCTTCGCGACGAAATCGGTTTCGCAGTTCAGTTCGACCAGCGCGCCGGCGCCGTTGCCGACGAACGCCGTGACGATGCCTTCGGCCGTCACGCGCGATGCTGCCTTGCTCGCCTTGTTGCCGAGCTTCACGCGCAGCAGTTCTTCAGCCTTGCCCAGATCGCCGTCGGCTTCCGTCAGCGCCTTCTTGCACTCCATCATCGGTGCATCGGTCTTTGCGCGCAGTTCTGCCACCATGCTTGCGGTAATTGCCGCCATCATTCGCTCCTTGAGTCTGTATTCACAACGCCGCCCTTCGACCCGGACGGCGGGCATTCGTTTCCGACGATTTGCGCCGGCGCGCGATTTTTCGCGCCCGACACGCCACGCTCCGGGGAAAAGCGGCTTAAAAAAAGGGGGCCTGTTCAGAGCCCCCTTTTTGCGCCGGTTCGGAACCGGTTACGCGTTCTCTTCGACGTACTCGTCGTCGCCACGCACTGCCTGGACCACTTCGTTGACCGCATTGGCACGGCCTTCGAGGATCGCGTCGGCCACGCCTTCGGCGTACAGCGCGACAGCCTTGCTCGAGTCGTCGTTACCCGGGATCACGTAATCCACGCCTTCCGGCGAGTGGTTCGTATCGACCACGGCGATGACCGGCACGCCCAGCTTGGCAGCTTCGGTGATGGCAATCTTGTGGTAGCCGACGTCGATCACGAAGATCGCGTCCGGAATGCCGCCCATGTCCTTCACGCCGCCGATCGACTTTTGCAGCTTGGCGATTTCGCGTTCGAACAGCAGCGCTTCCTTCTTGCTCATCTTCTCGGTTTCACCCGATTCGACAGCCGCTTCCATGTCCTTCAGGCGCTTGATCGACACCTTCAGCGTCTTGAAGTTGGTCAGCATGCCGCCGAGCCAGCGTGCGTTCACGAACGGCATGCCCGCGCGTTGCGCTTCCTGAGCGATCGTGTCGCGCGATTGACGCTTCGTGCCGACGAACAGGATCGTGCCACGGTTTGCTGCCAGCTGACGCACGTACTTCTGTGCGTCCGTGAACATCGGCAACGTCTTTTCGAGGTTGATGATGTGAATCTTGTTGCGATGACCGAAAATGAACGGGGCCATCTTCGGGTTCCAGAAGCGCGTTTGGTGACCGAAGTGGACACCGGCTTCCAGCATTTGGCGCATCGTGACTGCCATGAGAGTAATACTCCGCTAGGGTTTGGGTCTTAAGCCGGCTGCCGTATCGCGGCAAAGTTGCGCGCGACACCCAGGGGGTGCGCCGGCTTGCGATTCGGTGCTCGCGAAACCGCGCGCACCGTTCAGTTCCGAGCCATTCTTGCACGAATTGCAAGCGGATCGAGACTTAGCCAAACAGTATAGCACGCCGAAATGACGACTCTCAAGTCATCCGTCGCTTTGCCGATCGAGGCGCCATTCGGGCAAACCCGTTATCGATCCGTCCCTTCCATTTTGCCGACACACCGTGACGCGCCGATGTCGGCCTCGCGCGGCTGCACCACGGCGGCGCACCGCCCCGCTCCCCGCCGCCAAGCGAAACCCTCGCCGGACAACGGCTCCGACCACCCCCAGAAGGTGCGATAATCCCGTAATTACACGCATTGTTTTCAGGCACTGAATCATGGCCATCACGATCAAGAACGAACACGATATCGAGCAGATGCGCGTCGCCTGCCGGCTTGCGAGCGAAGTGCTCGACTACATCACGCCGTTCGTCGTCGCCGGCACCACGACGGGCGAGATCGACCGTCTCTGCCACGAGTACATGAGCAACGTGCAGGGCACGATCCCGGCGCCGCTGAACTACCAGCCGCCCGGCTATCCGCCGTATCCGAAGGCGATCTGCACGTCGGTCAACGACGTGATCTGCCACGGCATCCCCGGCGACAAGGTGCTCAAGAACGGCGATGCGGTGAACCTCGACATCACCGTGATCAAGAACGGCTACTTCGGCGACACGAGCAGGATGTTCCTGGTGGGCGAAGCATCGATCCTGGCCAAGCGCCTCGCGCAAACCACCTACGAATGCATGTGGCTCGGCATCGAGCAGGTGCGCCCCGGCGCGCATCTGGGCGATATCGGCCACGCCATCCAGAAGCATGCCGAAAGCCGCGGCTACAGCGTCGTGCGCGAATATTGCGGGCACGGCATCGGCACGGTGTTCCACGAAGATCCGCAGGTGGTGCACTACGGCCGCCCGGGCACCGGCATCGAACTCGTCGAAGGCATGATCTTCACGATCGAGCCGATGATCAACGCCGGCAAGCGCGATATCCGCACCATGCCCGACCAGTGGACCGTCAAGACGCGCGACCGCAGCCTGTCCGCGCAGTGGGAACACACCGTGCTGGTCACGCCGACCGGCTATGACG
>NZ_BAAILN010000076.1:0-3271 GCF_054589155.1 Burkholderia sp. 3C | reverse complement strand
CGGCGCGGGCCATGCATACGGCCCGCGCCGAATCGTATCGAGCCACATCCGGTTTCATCGCGCCGATGCCTGACTGCATCGACCCGCCGTTCCACCCGATTCGCCCGCCCCGTCACCCATGAGCGTTATCGCCATTCCCGACATCGAAGCGCCGCTGCGCAAGGCCGAGTTCCGTGCCGTCAAGGCCGAACTGATCGCGCGCTTTCGCGCCGCGACCCATGTCGAAGCCCTGATGCGCGCGCTGTCGCGCGCCACCGACGACGCCCTGCGCCAGATCTGGACCGAATGCGGCCTGCCCGGCTCGCTGGCGCTGGTGGCAGTCGGCGGCTTCGGGCGCGGAGAACTGTCCCCGCATTCGGACGTCGATATCCTGGTGCTGTTGCCCGACACGCATGCCGGCGAATTCGACACGCGTATCGAGCGCTTCATCGGCATGGCCTGGGATCTCGGGCTGGAAATCGGCAGCAGCGTGCGGACCGTCGGCGAATGCATCGACGAAGCGGCGCAGGACGTGACGGTGCAAACCTCCCTGCTGGAGGCGCGCCGCATCACGGGCAGCATGACGCTGTTCAAGCGCGCCGTGACGCGCTATCGCGAGGCGCTCGACCCCCTCGCGTTCTTCCAGGCCAAGGTGCTGGAGATGCGTCAACGTCACGCGAAATTCCAGGACACGCCGTACAGCCTCGAGCCGAACCTCAAGGAAAGCCCGGGCGGCCTGCGCGACCTGCAGACGATCCTCTGGATCGCGCGGGCGGCCGGCTTCGGCAATAGCTGGCGCGAACTCGACGCGCGCGGCCTGATCAGCGCGCGCGAGGCTCGCGAGCTGCGCCGCAACGAGGGTTTCCTGAAGGCGCTGCGCGCGCGGCTGCACGTGATCACGGGCCGCCGCCAGGACATCCTCGTGTTCGACCTGCAGACGCAGGCGGCCGAGAGCTTCGGCTATGTGCCGACCGCCGCCAAGCGCGCCAGCGAGCAACTGATGCGCCGCTATTACTGGGCGGCCAAGGCCGTCACGCAGTTGGCGACCATCCTGATCCAGAACATCGAGGCGCAACTGTTTCCGGCCACCAGCGGCATTACGCGCGAGCTGTCGCCGGGCCGTTTCGTCGAAAAGCAGGGCATGCTCGAAATCGTCTCCGACGACGTGTTCGAGCAGCACCCCGACGCCGTGCTCGAGGCGTTCCTGCTGTACGAAACCACGCGCGGCGTGAAGGGCCTGTCGGCGCGCACGCTGCGCGCGCTCTACAACTCGCGCGACGTGATGAACGGCGCGTGGCGGCGCGACCCGCGCAACCGCGCCACGTTCATGAAGATCCTGCAGCAGAACGAGGGCATCACGCACGCGTTCCGCCTGCTGAATCAGACCAGCGTGCTGGGCCGTTATCTGCTGAACTTCCGCCGCATCGTCGGGCAGATGCAGCACGACCTGTATCACGTCTACACGGTCGACCAGCACATCCTGATGGTGCTGCGCAACATCCGCCGCTTCGCGGTGGCCGAGCATGCGCACGAATATCCGTTCTGCAGCCAGCTGATCGCGAATTTCGAGCGACCTTGGGTGCTGTACGTGGCGGCGTTGTTCCACGACATCGCCAAGGGCCGCGGCGGCGACCATTCGAAGCTCGGGATGGACGACGCGCGGCGCTTCTGCCGCGAGCACGGCATCACCGGCGACGATGCCGCGCTGGTGGTCTGGCTCGTCGAGCAGCATCTGACGATGAGCCAGGTCGCGCAGAAGCAGGACACGAGCGACCCGGAAGTCGTCAAGCGCTTCGCCGCCGTGGTGGGCAACGAGCGCTGGCTGACGGCGCTCTACCTGCTGACGGTGGCCGACATCCGCGGCACCAGCCCGAAGGTGTGGAACACCTGGAAGGGCAAGCTGCTCGAGGATCTGTACCGGGTCACCAGCGCCGTGCTCGGCGGCGCGCGGCCCGACGCGCACTCGGAGCTGCAAACGCGCCGCGACGAGGCGCTGGCCCTGCTGCGTCTCGAAACGGTGCCGGCCGACGTGCACAAGCCGCTTTGGGATCAGCTCGATGTCGGCTATTTCCTGCGTCACGACGCGGCCGACATCGCCTGGCAAACGCGTGTGCTGTACCGGCACGTGCATGCCGAAACGGCCATCGTGCGCGCCCGGCCGTCGCCGGTCGGCGACGCACTGCAGGTGCTCGTCTACGTGAAGGACCGCTCGGACCTGTTCGCCGGGATCTGCGCCTACTTCGACCGTAACGGGCTGTCGGTGCTCGATGCCCGCATCAGCACCACCAAGCACGGCTACGCGCTCGACAATTTCATCGTCACGCAAACCGAGCACGACGTGCAGTATCGCGACATCGCGAATCTCGTCGAGCAGCAGCTCGCCGATCGCCTGTCGAGTTCGACACTGCTGCCGGAGCCGTCGAAGGGCCGCCTCTCGCGGCTCTCCCGCAGCTTCCCGATCACGCCCCGCGTCGACCTGCGCGCGGACGAGCGTGGTCAGTACTACATCCTGTCCGTGTCGGCCAACGACCGGCCGGGCCTTCTCTATTCGATCGCGCGCGTGCTGGCCGAGCATCGGGTCGGCGTCCATGCGGCGCGGATCAATACGCTCGGCGAGCGCGTCGAGGACGTGTTCCTGCTCGACGGCGCCGGCCTGTCCGACAACCGCCTGCAGATCCAGGTCGAAACCGAATTGCTGCGCGCGATCGCAGCCTGACTGAATACCAGCGTTTATGCGCACCAAACTGACCATCAAGAATCCCCGTCCGGCATCGCCGTCCCGCGCCCCGGTCCGCTCAGGCAGCCTCGTCGGCCGCAAGGCCACGCGTCCCGCGCCCGATCCGGCCGGCGCCAAACCCAAATCGGCCGGCAAGGCCGGCCCGCGCCCGGCAGGCGGCAAACCGGCCGGCCCACGCGGTCCGCGGCCGGAAGGCCGGCCGGCGCGTGACGGCGAGCGCCCGCGTTTCGGGGATCGGCCGCCGCGTGAAGGCGGAGCACGGTTCTCTCGGGATGGAGATCGCCCGCAACGCAGCAGCGAAGGCCGTCCGGCGCGCGATGGTGAACGCCCGCGTTTCGGCGATCGTCCGCCGCGTGAAGGTGGTGCGCGTTTCTCGCGAGATGGCGATCGCCCGCAACGCAGCGGCGAAGGCCGTCCGGCACGTGATGGTGAACGCCCGCGTTTTGGGGATCGTCCGCCGCGCGAAGGTGGGGCGCGTTTCTCCCGCGATGGTGACCGTCCGCAACGCAGCAGCGAAGGCCGTCCGGCGCGCGATGGCGAACGACCGCGTTTTGG
>NZ_BAAILN010000075.1:4088-9581 GCF_054589155.1 Burkholderia sp. 3C | reverse complement strand
GCCGGAACGTTCCGGCCGGACCGCCGCCGTCATGCTCGGGAGGGCCAGTCATGCAGATGTCGTTTCGTTGGTACGGGGATTCGGACCCGGTGTCCTTGCAGTACATCCGTCAGATTCCGGGCGTGACGCAGATCGTCTCGGCCGTCTACGACGAACCGGTGGGCGAGGTGTGGCCGGTGGAGAAGATCGCCGCGCTGAAGTCGAAGATCGAGGCGGCCGGGCTGCGCTTCGAGGTGGTGGAATCGGTGCCGGTGCACGAGGACATCAAGCTCGGCAAGCCCACTCGCGACCGCTTGATCGCGAACTACCAGCAGACGCTGCGCCATCTCGCGGCGGCCGGCGTTCAAGTGGTTTGCTACAACTTCATGCCGGTGTTCGACTGGACCCGCACCGAGCTGGCCAAGACGCTGGAAGACGGCTCGACCTGCCTCGCGTTCAGCACCGCCGAAGTGGAGCGCATCGATCCGAACGAGGGCATTTCCCTGCCGGGCTGGGATTCGAGCTATCGCCCCGAGGAACTGCGGGCGCTGCTCGCCGAATACCGCGAGATCGACGAGGCGCGGCTCTGGTCGAACCTCGAATATTTCCTGAAGGCGGTGGTGCCGGTGGCGGCCGAATGCGGCATTCGCATGGCGATTCATCCCGACGATCCGCCGCGCCCGATCTTCGGCCTGCCGCGCATCGTCAAGAACCGCGACGATCTCGCCCGCATCCTGGCGGCGGTCGACCACCCGGCCAACGGCCTGACGTTGTGCTCGGGCTCGCTCGGCGCGGGGCCGCAGAACGACGTCGAGGCGCTGGTGCGCGAATTCGGCGGCATGGGCCGGATCCATTTCGCGCATATCCGCAACGTCAAGATCACGCCCGACGGCGATTTCGAGGAATCGGCGCACCTGTCGAGCTGCGGCTCGCTCGATATCGCCGCGATCGTCAAGGCGTATCACGACACCGGCTACACCGGCTACGTGCGGCCCGACCATGGCCGGATGATCTGGGGCGAAACCGGCAAGCCCGGCTACGGCCTCTACGATCGCGCGCTCGGCGCCGTGTATCTGAACGGGCTGTGGGAAGCGCTGCAGAAGTTCGATCACGCCTGACCCCGGGCGGGCCGTCGCGCCCGCCGCGGCCGTTGCAAGACCGCGAGACCGCAAGACCGCAAGGCCGCATCACACCACCACCAACAAGCACGCCGACGTGCGACCGGCGCGCGCCGCCCTCCGAGGCCGGCCGCGCCCAACACCAACGAAGCGGAGACCTTCGATGCCGAACATCCGATGGGCGATGATCCTGATGTGCTTCCTCGCCAACGTCATCAATTTCGTCGATCGCGCCAATCTGGCGATCGCCGCCCCCAGCATTCGCGCCGATCTCGGCCTCGACGCCGTCGGCATGGGCTTCGTGCTGAGCGCGTTCTTCTGGACCTACGCGTTCCTGCAATTGCCGGCCGGCTGGTTCATCGACAAGGTGGGCGTGCGCATCGCGCTGGCGCTTGCGGTGGGCTGGTGGTCGGTGTTTACGGTCGCCACCGGCGCGGCGCGCGGCCTGGGGCAACTGGTGGGGATGCGCCTGATGCTCGGCGCGGGCGAGGCGGCGGCGATCCCGTCGTTCGCCAAGGTGGCGTTCAACTGGTTCCCGCGGCGCGAACGGGGGCTGGCCAGCAGCATCTTCGACAGCGGCTCGCGGGTCGGCTCGGCGCTGTCGCTGCCGCTGGTCGCGTGGCTGATCTCGCAGGTGGGCTGGCGCGGTTCGTTCATCGTGACGGGCTCGCTCGGCATCGTCTGGGCGGCGGCGTGGTGGTTCATCTATCGCGACCCGGAACGCTATCGCGGCATCGCGCCCGACGCCGTGGCCGCGCTGCTGGCGGAACGGGCCGGCGTGCCGGCCGGCGGCCGCACGGCGGCGCAGGCCGAGGCCGCCGCGCGCGTGTCGTGGCTCGACCTGTTTCGCTATCGCACCATCTGGGGAATGATGATCGGCCTGTTCTGCCTGAACTTCGCGATCTACTTCTTCATCACGTGGTTCCCGAGCTATCTGCTGCAGTCGCGCGGCTTCTCGCTCGCGTCGCTGGGCACGCTCGGCATGCTGCCGGCGTTGGTGGCGATTCCGGGCGGCTGGCTCGGCGGCTATGTGTCCGACGCGCTGTTCCGGCGCGGCTGGAGCGCCACGGCCGCGCGCAAGACCTGCCTGGTGGGCGGGATGCTGGCGTCGTCGTCGATCGCAGTGTCGGCGCTGGTCGACAGCACCGGCTGGTGCCTCGCGCTGTTCGCGCTGTCGTATGCGGGCTTGTCGTTCGCCGGCGCGAACGTCTGGACGCTGGTGGGCGAGGTTGCGCCCACGCCGGCGCACGTCGCGTCGATCGGCGGCATCCAGAACTTCGCCGGCAATCTGGCCGGGATCTTCATCACCACGTTCACGGGGCTGATGCTGTCGATCACGCGCGGCTCGTTCGTGGTGCCGCTGGTGGCGGCCGGGGTGTTGTGCGTGGTGGGCGCGCTGTCGTATCTGTTCCTGGTGGGGCGCGTGGAGCCGTTGCCGCCGTTGCGCGGGGTGGGGGGCGAGCCGGTGCGGGTGGGGTGAGGTTCAAGGTGCGTTCGCCGCGCCGAGCAAGTGGTGCGGCGCGGCTGCTGGTGCGGCGGGTTGCTCGAATGCGGCCGGCGTGATGCTCGGTGAGCACCGTTGTTGCCGAGAGCGCGATGCGGCACGGTTGCCGGCGCAACGAGTAGCTCGATTGCGGCTGGCGTGATGCTCGGCGCGTGCCGGCAGTACCGAGCAAGCGATGCCGCGCGGCGGGTTGCTCGATTGCCGCCCGCATGACGCTCAATGCGAATCGTCCGCCCCCAAAAACCGATGCAGCACATCCGCCAGCGCGGCCGGCTGCTCGATCGCCGGCAAATGGCCGCTGTTCGGCACGACCTCGAAGCCGGCGCAGCGCGCCAGCGCCCAGTCGGGCACATGCCAGCCGTCGCGCGAACGCTCGCCGGCCACCAGGCAGACGCGATGCCGCTCGAATACCGCCCCGACGGCATCGAGATAGGCCGCGTTGCCCGTCGTATCCACCACCGAGCGGCCCATCGCGCGCAGCGTCGAGGCCGGCTGATGGTCGAGCCAGCGCGCGGCGGTGCGCGCCATCGACGGCGTGACGTCCGCCACCGCGCCGCCCAGCCATCGCGCCGGATCGGCGCGAAACCCCGCCAGCATCGCCTCGGCCTCGTGCGCCGTCATGCGGCCGACCGAGGCCGACCAGAATGCGTCGTCCAGCGTGAAGTTGCCCTCGATGTTGACGATGCGCCGCACGCGTTCGGGGTGCGCGTGCGCAAACAGCATCGCGATCGCACCGCCCACCGAATGGCCGACCAGATCGACGCGCTCCATACCCGCCTGCGCCTCGACGAACGCACGCAGATGCGCGACCTGTTCGGGCAGCGTGATGCGCGCGGCCGGCACGTCGCGGTGTTCGCCGTAACCGAGCAGCGACGGCGCGGCGTGCGGCGGCGCGTAGCCGTCGATCGCGAGCGTGCCGATGAAACCGTGGATGAAGATCGCGGGCGGCGGTGAGGTCATGCTTCGTTCTCCTTGATAGTGGCGTGCGCCGATCCGGCCAGTTCGTGTTCGAGTTCGTCGAGTTCGAGGCCGTGCGTGCGGTCGTGGTCGAGCAGCTCGCGCACGAGTTCCTCCAGCGTCATGCGGCGCACGCCGTCGCGCAGCCCGCAGCGGGCCAGCGCGGCGGTATCGAGCGTGGCGAGCGAATCGCATAAGCGGCCGCGCGAGGCGGCGAACGCGGTCAGCGCGTCCTGGCCGTCCTGATGCAGGTAGTCCCGCGCTTCAGCCAGCGCCGTGCCGTCCACCGAAGCGATGACGGGCAGCGTTTCGTGGCGCACGGCCTCGATGCGCTGCGCGAACACCGCGTCGAGATCGCGCAGATGGCAGGCATGTTCGACGAACGCGAAGCCGGTGCCGGCCGGGCGCGTGGCCCATTGCGCGGCGGGCAGGCGCGCGGCGGCGAGGGCGAGCCGCGCGGGCATGTGCGTCAGCGCATCGAGCACGCCGCCGAACGGCAGCACCACCGGATACGGGCCGAACACCGCGCCATACGTGAACGGCGCGCCGCCGATCCGGCCGCGCGCCTGCACCAGTTCGTGGCCGTGGCGGCGCATCACCTCGGCCACCATCGCGCCGCAGAACTGGCGCGCGGTGGTGTCGTCGGCGATATCGGGGAATTTCCCGGCGATCTCGTCGCGGATCGCGGCGATCGCCGCCACGCCCACCCGCGACAGCGCCGCGAACTCGATGTAGCGCGATGGCGTATCGATCAAGGCTTCCAGTTGCCGGCCGAGCGGCGTGGCGCGGAAGCGGTCGAATCGCGAATGCATGAAACAGGCCCTGTCAGGTAACGTAGCAAAACGATACGTTACCTGACAGGGCCGGTCAAAGCGGATTTTCGGCCGCCGTCCCGCCGATCGGGGACAGCAGCCGAGCGGGTCAATCAGCCATCAGTGCGCCGCGCCTTCCACGAACTTGCCCTGATTCAGATCGTCGAGCAGCGTCGGCCCGACCGGCTTCCAGCCGAGCCGCGCCTGCGTCAGCGCGCTCGATGCGGGCATGTCGAGGCTCACGAACATCCCCATCCAGCCGAAGTGCGCCTGCGCCTCTTCCGCCGCGATCGAGCGGGCGGGCAGGCCCAGCACGCGCGCCAGCGTCTCGGCGATCTCGCGGCTGGCGATGCCTTCCTCGCCCACGGCGTTCCAGCGCGCGCCGGCCTGGCCCTTCTCGATGGCGAGGCGATACAGCTTCACGACATCCGACAGATGCCCGGCCGGCCAGCGGTTGCGGCCCTCGCCGACATAGGCCACCACGCCCTTGTCGCGCGCGATCTGCACGAGCGGCGAAATCAGCCCCTGGCGGTACGGGTTGTGCACCTGCGGCAGACGCATCACCGACACGTTGACGCCGGCGTCGAGCAGCGCGTTGCCGGCCAGCTCGGAGCCGATGCGCGGGTTCGGATGGGTGGTGTTGAACACGTCCTCGCTGGCCGGTTCGCCATGCGCGCCGCTGCCCACGCCGGTGCCCGAGGTGATCAGCAGCGGGCGGTCCGAGCCCTTCAGTGCCTCGCCGAGCGCGGCGATCGCGCGCTTGTCCTTCTCGCAGTTCGCGACGAAGTTCGTGAAATCGTGATCGAAGGCCGCGTGGATCACGGCATCGGCCTGGGCCGCGCCCGCGCGCAGGCTGTCGGTGTCCTCCAGCGTGGCGCGGTGCGCTTCGGCGCCGGCCTGGCGCAGCGCATCGGCGCCGGCATCGGAGCGGGTCATGCCGAGCACCTGGTGGCCTGCCTGGATCAGTTCGGGAACGAGGGCCGAGCCGATGAAGCCGGTCGCGCCAGTCAGAAAAATACGCATGTGAACTCTCCTTGGGTCGTCACGGGCTTACTATCCGACGTCTGCTTATCCCGTTAAAGTAGTGAGTTCATCATGGTAAAGCGACTAACAGGATCCCCAT
>NZ_BAAILN010000075.1:0-3910 GCF_054589155.1 Burkholderia sp. 3C | reverse complement strand
CGGCGCACGCCCGGGCTGCGCCGCGAGGAGGTGGCGCAGCGCGCCCACATCAGCCCGACCTGGTACACCTGGCTGGAGCAGGGGCGCGGCGGCGCGCCGTCGGCCGAGGTGCTGGAGCGGATCGCCGGCGCGCTGCTGCTGACCGACGCAGAGCGCGAGCACCTGTTCATGCTCGGGCTCGGGCGGCCGCCCGAGGTGCGCTATCGCGTGGTCGAGGGCGTCAGCCCGCGCCTGCAGCGGCTGCTCGATTCGCTGGAGGCCAGCCCCGCGATCGTCAAGACGGCGACCTGGGACGTGGTGGCGTGGAACCGCGCGGCGTCGGTGGTGCTGACGGATTACGGCGCGCTGCCGGTGGGCTCGCGCAACATTTTGCGATTCCTGTTCAGCAACCGCGAGGTGCGTGCCAAGCAGCACGACTGGAACGCCGTGGCGCGTTTCGTGGTGGGCGCGTTTCGCGCCGACGTGGCGCGCGCCGGGATCGCCTCGGAAGTGGGCGAACTGGTGGAGGAGCTGTGCGCGGCCAGCGAGCAGTTCGCGATGCTGTGGCGCGACAACGAGGTCCTGAGCCACGGCGAAGGCGACGGCGTGAAGCGCCTGGAACACCCGCTGCTGGGCCAGATCGAACTCGAATATTCGGCGTTCGCGGTGGATGGGCGGCCCGATCTGGGGATGATCGTCTATACGCCGCTCGACCCGGCGGTGGCGGCACGGATTCGCGCGCTGGCGGCGCAGCACGCGGAGCGGGAACGGGCGCAGGCCGAGGCGGTGGCTTCTCCTTCTCTCGCATGAATGTTCTCCATGATTTCCGCGCCTTGCATGACTGACGTTCAGCTTGTGTGGGTTGTTGGAGGTGAACGGTCATGTCCAATGTTTCAGCGGTACCGCCGGTTTGATAAACACAACGAAAAATAAGAATCGGCTAATTCGTTTTTAGTTCTTTGCTGATGTTTTTGCCATTTCCAATGGGCTAGCCTCTTGCGCTGCTGCCGGTGACGCAACACGTAACGCCTCATGCCTCTCGCGGCCCGGCGCCAATCAGATCAATTCCGCCTCGAACGTCAGCCACTGCTGTTGCAAGGGTTCGGCTGCGCCGTTCGTATCGCTGCTTGACCCTGCCCGGAGGCGTTCCCGCATGCCGTCGATCCTGCCTGCCCAAGCCTATACGTTGAAGCTCGCGCCGCAGCCGGCGCCGTTCTCCGTGCTCAAGTTCAGCGGGCGAGACGCCGTGAGCGAGCTGTATCGCTACGACATCGAATTCACGAGCCCGGCGGGCGGTGTTCCGATGGACCAGGTGATCGGCCGGCCCGCGAGATTCATCATCGCCCCGGTCGATCCCGACATGGTTTATCTGCGCCGGATGTTCGGCGAGGACGCCGAGAAGTTCAGCAAGATGCCGCCCGCGCAAGAGATTCACGGTGTCATCACCGAATTCGACGAGTTTGCGACGTCCGCCGACCAGACGCACTATCGGGTCCGGCTCGAACCTGCGCTGGCCGACCTGAACCGCGGCGTCACGAGCCGGCTGTTCCAGAAGCAGTCGGTCGAGGAAATCATCACCGCCACGCTGCGCCATTGCGGTTACCGGGCCGGCGTCGATTTCGTGTTCAAGCTTCGCCACACCTACAAGCGGCACGCGTACGTGACGCAATACCGCGAAACGAGCTTCGCCTTCATCCAGCGTATCTGCGCCGAGGCTGGCATCTGGTTCCGCTGGGAACAAAAGCCCGATTACGCCGCGATCGTGTTCGGCGACGATCTCGATGCCTATGCGCGCAAGCAACGCAGCGTGCCGTACCTACGCGACGCGGGCCTCGAAAGCTCCGGCGCGGACACCATCAAGTCGCTCGAAAAACGCACTCGGCGCGTGCCCGAAAGCGTGAAGCTGCACGACTACAACCATCGCGAGGCCGGTGTGTCGCTGCTCGTCGAGGCGAACGCCGCGCGCACCGACACGGCGACGAATGCCGTCGATTATCGCTGGGGCGAGCACTACGAGACGCTGGACGAAGGCAGGCAAATCGCCCGCTGGCGCCACGAGGCGTATCTGGCGAAGCAGATCGTGTTCAAGGGCACCGGCAATCCGTTCTGGCTGGAGGCGGGCGAGGTGATGCGCGTCGAGCCGAATCCGTCCGATGCAACGCACGGGATTTTTGTCACGGCGGTGGAATCGAGCGGTGGCCGTGGCGAGTCGTATTGGGTGAGCTTCGAGGGGATTCCGTCGGATCGGGTCTGGCGGACGCCGATGGCACTGATCGAGCGGCCGAGCGTCGATGGCATCTTGCCGGCCCGGATCACGTCGCCGGGGAACTACAAGTATGCGTATTTGACCGAGCGTGGCGAGTATGTGATCAAGCTGCCGTTCGATCTCGATGAGTGGAGCCCGGGCGGTACGAGCCGGCCCGTGCGGTTCGCCAAGCCGTATAGCGGTGACCACTACGGGCACCACTTTCCGTTGATCGACGGGGCGGAAGTGGCGGTGGTGTTTACGGATGGGAATCCGGATCGGCCGGTGATCATCGGCGCGATGCACGACAGCCAGCATCGAGACCTGGTCGACAACCTGAATCACACGCGCAATCTCGTTCGGACTGCTGGGCAGAACGAACTGCGGATGGAGGATAAGGAAGGCGTCGAGCATATCCACCTCACGACGCCATTTCAGACCAGTGAGCTGAATCTTGGGCATATGGTCGATAGCGGGCGGAAGGAGCGGGGGCGGGGGGCGGAGCTGCGCTCGGATGGGCATGTGGCGGTACGGGGAGCGAAGGGGATGTTGCTTTCCGCCGACCAGCAGGCTGGCGCCGGCGGCAAGCAGATCGAGATGCTCGCGGCCCGGCGTTTGCTCGAGCAGGCGCTCCAGCAGATGCAGTCCCTCGCGGACGCAGCAAAAGCCTCGGAGGCTATCGCAGCAGACTACGCGAAACAGAAGATCTTGCTGGACGACACTCTGAGCGACCTGAAAAAGGCGGGCATCCTGATCAGCGCGCCGGCCGGCATCGGGATCGTGTCGGGCGATCACCTGCAACTTGCGGCCAACAAGAATCTCATCGCTACGGCGGGCGGCAATGCGGATATCGGGGTCGTCAGGCGGTTCACCGTCGCCGCTGGCGAGGCCGTATCGATTTTCGCGGAAAGGCTCGGGATCAAGCTGTTCGCTGCGAAGGGGAAAGTGGCGATTCAGGCGCAGAGCGACGAAATGCTGCTGGCGGCGCTGAAGGACGTGACCATCGCCAGCACCGAGGGCCGGCTGGTGCTGACCGCAGCAAAAGAGGTATGGATTGGCGCAGGCGGATCGTATATCAAGATCAACGCGAACCGGATCGAGAACGGTACGCCCGGCGACATCCTGGAAAAATGCGCCTCGTGGAACAAGCCTTCCGCAGCGTCGGCGCAAATCAGTCCCACGCTTCCCACCAGCCTTCCGGCGCAGCCCTTGATGCTCAACCTGGCTTCGTCGCCTGCATCGAAAAACGCGGTCTTCTCCGGCATGCCGTACACGCTACTTGCCGATGGCGCTGTGGTTCGACGCGGCGTGATCGACGACCTGGGCCAGATTCCGGTCGATCACAGCGTGACAACGCGGGAATACCAGCTTGAGCTGGCGAACGGCGTGAAGTACGCGATTCCGGTGGCGGATGCGTACCGGGGCGATCCCGGCAATGGCGAGCTGGCGAATCAGGGCTTCCAGCATCACGAAAACAGCACGGACGCCGACATCACCCCTGCGGGCGATCGCGCGGCGCATCGAGAACGATATAACGCGCTGCTGAACCTGCGCACGGATATCTCTTTCGAAGACTGACCATGGCCAATCCTTCAAAAATCGTGGTGCCCATTGCACGCAACGAGACTGCGTCCGCGATGCTGTGTCTGCCGTGGTTTCTCGACATGATCCCGGCGGGCCCGCGCG
>NZ_BAAILN010000074.1:53104-53960 GCF_054589155.1 Burkholderia sp. 3C | reverse complement strand
CGGCTCGGCTCGGCTCGGCTCGGCTCGGCTCGGCTCGGCTCGGCTCGGCTCGGCTCGGCTCGGCTCGGCTCGGCTCGGCTCGGCTCGGCTCGGCGGGGGCAGGTTGATGCATGAAGCGGCCGCATGCTGCGCGCCAGACCACGTCCACCCGGTGTTCGGGCGCTCGTATCAAACCACCCGCAACACCTCGTCCGCCGGCTCGCATTCGTGCGTCGCAGGCCGCGCCGGCCGGTACTCGCCGCGCAGCAGCGCGTATTGCGCGAGATCGCGAAACGCCCCGCCCCAATACCCGGCCTCGCGCTGATACCCCTCGCGCACGAAACCGAACGCATCGAGCGTGCGCAACGACGGCGCGTTCTCGGGATGCACGCGCGCCTCGATGCGGTTGAGGCCCATCGGGCCGAAGCCGTGATCGAGCACGGCCGTCAGCGCCTCGCGCATCAGGCCCTGCCCGCGCGCCTCGGGCGCCAGCTCGTAGCCGATCACGCAACAGCGCCACGGCCGGCTCCAGCGGAACAGCCCGCAAGTGCCGACCAGCGCGCGATCCTCGCGCCGTTCGAGCGCCCAGCGCAGGCCGCTGCCGGCGATCCGCCAGGCGGTATAGGTGTCGATCAGGCGCGATGCCTGGGCGGGCAGGGTCATCGGGTCCGCGCCGTACCAGCGCATGCCCTCGACGTCGCCGTGGATGGCGTACAGCGCCGGCGCGTCGGCCGCGCGCAGTTCGCGCAGCACGAGCCGGCGCGTCATCAGGCTCGGAAAGGGTTCCATCGGATGGGTCGCTCGCGCGCCTCGGGTGCTGGCCGGTTCGGGCGGCGCCCGGGGCCTGGGTAGCGTGTCGCCCGCGATCCTCGCACGA